>JALHPW010000655.1 GCA_022842255.1 Saprospiraceae bacterium
TTTCTTACAATTTGAATATCAAAGGAATCATCGACCAGCAATGTATCAGTTGCCATGCGCCCGGTAGCGGTGTGGTCGGAGCTGTTGGGGATTTCAGGACTTACGAAGGCATCAAGTCCTATCTCGACAATGGCAAAGTGCTAGATCGGGTGGTTATTGACAAAGACATGCCACAAGGCGGCGGTATGAGCCAGGCCCAGCGCGACAGCATCAATTGCTGGATTGCGGATAATTATCCGAAATAGGGCCAGTATAAGTGAGGGGGTCTTGGGAGGGGTTTTTCACCGCAGAGGCAGAGAGATGAAGAGCGCCATAATGAGTTGAATATCAATAACTCCGCGCCTTTGCGCCTCTGCGGTGAAAATTACAAGACGCCCTCAGATTTTTTATTCCCCTATTTCCAAATCATCATCATCCCGCTCTTGGCATAGGCATATTGTGCTTCCGACTTGTCTGGAAACCCTTCCCGATATTGTGCATAATCAATCTGGTCAAACCTTTTGGCAACGACAAACAGATTATCAAAAATTTCCTGTTTGTCCACCCAAGGAGGGAAATAAGCCAGTATATCCGGCAATTTATAGGGCAGGAAATATTCCGGACTGCCTTCGATCTGCCAGCCAAAAAGTTTTCCGTCTTGATTAAAATAGGTACTGGCGCCAATCACATCGGGATGGCCGGACACAAATACCCCGAACTCCTCCCCTGGTTTGACCAACTTGTCGATGATTGACATATCCGGCTTTTCAATCCGCAAGGGTGCACCTGACGGCAGGATTTTATCTATCGCCCAGCCCCCTGTAGCTTGATTGGACGAGGCAGCCAACCTAAATGTAGCGGGCAAGGTATGGTCGGGAGGCAGGATAAAGCCAGGCTGAGTAGTATGTGAAGACCCATTACTGGTAGTGTTCAAAACGGTGAAACGGGTTAAATCTGTTGACAACTCAGTCACCTCTAATTGACTCACCGATACCTCTGATTCAATCAGTGTGAAAGGGTTAGGGGACCTAAAATCGGACAAGTTGGCATAGATCGTATCCTGAACCAGACTGTCCGGCACAAAATATTCCGACCAATATTGGCTGTTGAAAGGCCTTGCCCGCAGGTACAGGTTCTGAAATTTATCCATTTCAAACTTCAGCCCCAGTTGCCCATTGTTCGGAATGTTTACATTCCAGGTAGACAGTCCCGGAATTTCCAGGTCCCATCCGCTGGTTTGCGCGGGTATTCCGTTCACAAACAATACCACTGTTCTTGTTGCCGGGAAATAGTTGTTGGAGGTAGCCCCGCCCCGCATCAGTACATAGTCCCCGCTGTGAACCCCTAAACTAGACAGGACGGTCACAAATCCACCCGATTGGTCACCGATAATCCAGTGAAAATCAAGGGCTTGGTCTTCAGGATTACGGGATTTGTAGGGAAAGGTTTCCTGAAGTTTAAACGTCCCGTTCGGGTTGTCGAAAATTTTGACAATTTCCCCAGAGCGATTGGTTACAATCAAGCGGTTGATGGCACCAAAACTGCCCCAAATTTCGGCATTGACTTCAAAATCAATGGTTTCCACCTTGCACTGCAAAAGCGTGGCGATGTAGAGTAGAAAGAGTAGTCTTTTTTTCATGCTTGGGTTGTTTTGCAACTCAAATATCTGAATAATTGAATTGTTTTTTGAAGAAGCCTACTGTTGAGGCAAGTACGAGGGACGGCATTTTTTTACATACGGCCTTGGAAGCAGAGCTTTGCGTAACTTGCCGCCCCGCTCAGGCTTTGTAGCGTTTCCAAACCCGGTATACAAGTTTGCCAGCGAAACCAAAACCGTCTGATTCTCCATGATCCGCGCAGAAAAAGTACTCAAAACATTCGGCGACCAGCAAGTGCTAAAGGGCATTGATTTCCTGTTTGAAGCAGGGAAAAACAACCTCATCATCGGACGTTCGGGTGCTGGCAAAACCGTTTTGCTCAAAATTCTCGTCGGGTTGCAAGTGCCCACCAGCGGAATCGTTTCGTACGACCAAGTGAATTTCACTGACCTCAACAAGGAAGGGATGCGCGCCATCCGCATGAAAATCGGGATGCTTTTTCAAGGGTCTGCGCTGTTCGATTCGCTCACGGTAGAGGAAAACATCCGCTTCCCGCTGGATATGTTTACCACCATGACGCTCAAGGAAAAAATTGAACGGGTGAATTATTGCCTCGAACGCGTCAACCTGGGTGGCAACAACAAAAAATACCCCTCCGAGCTCTCTGGAGGGATGCAAAAACGCGTCGGCATTGCGCGCGCCATCGTGCTCAACCCCAAGTATCTTTTTTGCGACGAACCCAACTCCGGTCTCGACCCAAAAACCTCCATCATGATCGATGAGTTGATCAGCAGCATCACCGAGGAAAACAACATCACCACCATCATCAATACGCACGACATGAACTCGGTGATGGAAATCGGCGACAATATCTGCTTCCTGCACGAAGGCAGGCTCGAATGGAGCGGCACCAAAGACCAGGTGCTGGCCAGCGAAAACGAGAACCTGCAATCCTTCATTTTTGCTTCGCCGTTCTTGCAGCGGCTGCGGAAATCTGCACTTGGGAAGTAAACTTTGGGCTATGAAACCCGCTTTCGCCTTTGCAGAACGAGTGCTGTTTTTTGTACTCCTTGCCCTCCAACTTGTCCCACTTTGGTCGGTCCACTATTTTCTTACCGGCGACGGCCCCTGCCATCTTTACAATGCAAAAGTCCTGCTCGACTTCTTTCAGGGCGGGGAGGCCAAATCGTTTTTTAGTTCCTGGATGTTTGTGAACACGGCGCTTGAACCCAACTGGTTCAGTCATGCCACCATGAGCCTATGGATGGGTCTGGGAACCCCACCTTTTCTTGCCGAGAAGATTTTGCAGACGATTTATGTGCTGGCCTTCGGACTGGGTTTGCGGTTTATGATCCGCCAATTGAATCCTAATGCCTTGTTTTTGAGCACATTCGGATTGTTGTTGACCTACCACCATGTGTTTCAGATGGGGTTTTACAA
>JALHPW010000656.1 GCA_022842255.1 Saprospiraceae bacterium
TGTCGTGCACGAATGGGCCTGGGTAGCCTATCCCAATCAGATATTCTTCATGCGTTTGGGTAAACAAGGTTTCCGCAGCCCAGTCGGCTGGCATAGTGCCTGATCCAGGCCGGCTGGTATCCACACCCAACCAAGTGACGCGAAGGTCGGAGGGGCATTTTTTCAATGCTGCTTCAATAGCTGCCGTAGCTGCGGCACTTACAATGGCTGCTGGTCCTACTGGTGGATTGGGCCCACCGCTACCGTCGCTGTCCCAAAACATGGAGCTGCTGGTGTCAATCACCACAATCAAATCGACCTTGGGTTTGCTATTGCCGCCGTGGCCACCACAGGCGCAATCTTCTTCTTCATGGCCTTCGTCGCACGGTTCAAGTTGGTATTCTTTGAGGTCTTTTTGACTCGTTAGCCAAGCCTCCAATTCGGTGCGAATGGCATCGCAGGGGCTGGGCCTTGGGCTGACAGGTGGTACGGGGTCCGGGACGGGAGGGATTGGCCCTATCGGTAAGGGGACTAATTCTTGTCTTTTGGATGCTTCTTTGGTCTTTTTCATAGTTTTTTGAATTTCTGATTTTGCCTACTCTATTCATCCGGGTTTTCGGCTTCCCCCGAAGCCAGCGAAGTTTTCAAATTGGCTGGTATGACCATAAATCGCTAGGGCTTCAGAACCTTACCCTCGTTTTGTTTTTTTTGAAAAGTTTTTTTGAAAAGAAAAATCCCCCGATTTGCGCGCAAATCGGGGGATGGGTACTTCGCTAAACTTAGGCGATTACTCTTTTACTACTTTGCCGGTCCAGATTGATTTTCCAGCAATGGAAGCCCGCACGAGATAGATTCCGGAAGGGTAGTTTTCAAGCGAAAAGGTATGGCTGGTTTTACCTTTCAATAAATTGACTTGCAACACGTTGCGACCCGTTAGGTCCATCACGGTTACCAACATTTCCGAATCAAACGTTTCGTCAAATTGTAGGGTAAAATCGGAACTGGTAGGGTTGGGGAAAACCCGAACCGAGCTTTCTTTGACTCCCAAGGGAACAGCAGAGGCCGTGATTTTTCTGCACTGGATCCCAAGGATGTCGCCTTGGTCAAACACAACTTTATTCTCTTGTCGGCTGCACACCAGCGCTTTGGCGGCGCCCAACAAAGCCTTTGGCTGGAATGGGTTTGCGATATTCCCTACCCCTTCTACCCAGACAATTTTCTGTCCCGCAGGATTCTGAAAATGGAATCGTTCGTGGTGCCCATCCTGGAGCAATATGGAATCAATCGAGCTTACCGTGAAACTGTCGTCCCCAGGGAGGCTTGCCCCGAGGTTCAAGGCGAAGTCATAGAATAATTGCTCTCCAAGTATTGGGTCAAATAGGTAAACCCGTTGGGCTGCGATATCCTCGTTTACAAGATAAATAGCCCCGCTGTTCCCAATATTGGGGTCGTTATTGACACCCTCCAGCTGCACGAACAGCTCCGAGATTTGATTCCAGATCAAGCCATTGACCGCTGTATCGCCTATAGCATGATAATACCCATTGATGTAGCCCTCAAAACCCGCCGTCGTTGCCAACCACTCGGATTGAAGCAAAAACGGCCGATAGGCTTGTTCCGTACGGTTTCCTGAGCCAGGGTTTGACAGGCTGCTGTTTGGGTAATCGAATATCCCACACAGATTGGGCTGAATTTTGGTGAAGAATTTGCCCGAAGAGGATGGCCATGCATCGAAACCGGGTTCCAGGCGAATGTAGTCTTTTGCCCGAAACTCAACATCCGCGGTTCCAGACACCGTTACTGGCCCTTGTGTGCCACTGGTAACTGCCTGGCCCGCTGTAATTGAATAAGGGCCAGCATAAAGCACCTGTCCAGAACCCATTGCTTTATTTTGAACAAATACGTCGTTTGGCACGGTTGCCGCCTGCAGTACTGGCTGGGTTGCGATGTAATCGCGCATCCGTTGACCTTGTCCGGCCGTAAAATAGGACATACAAGATGGGTACGTATAGGCCATGATATTCAACTCGTCCGGGTTGTAAGGCAATCCAGAACCACAAGGGTCGAGCGCGCTCCCATTCCAGGTGCAGGTGGATGGGTTCACGTTGAAATTTAGAAAAGGGTCGGCAGGGGTATCACAAACAAAGTCGCCACAGGTAGTGCAGTTGCTTCCGCTTACACATTCGTCACAGTTTCCTTCAATCGAGCCATGGTGGGTGTGGAACAGGCCCAAACAGTGTCCAAACTCGTGTGAAAGGATATGAGAGGTATTCACAACAATCCCGCCTGACCAGGTACCTCCAATCACTAAATTGCCACTTGGAATGGCCAATGCCGTACCCCCGGGACTAGGCGACGTGTTTGGACAGAAGTACAAATCAATGGCATTGGGTTGTGCGTTGGTTGCAGCAATGCTATTGGCATTTGAAAACAGACTGTTGTTGTAGAAATTATTGTTCAAAATCTGGTCAGTACCCGCCAAAGAAATACAGATATTGTGCGGCTGCAAATCCTGGCTAAGCAGGGTCAGTGCAGCATTCAATTCGGCATTGGTCATACCACCCGTTCCATCCGCCCTGCGAATGATATGGGCAAAGACGCGGACCGTAAAAGGGCCGGGGTTTGAATTGCTGGGCATCCCGGCTATGGCATCCGGAAAGTTGTCCGGAGTACCGCAGGACTGCGCTTGGAGCTGCCCGGATTGAAACCAGAGCAAACTGCAAACAATTGAAATCAGGAAGGTTCTCATGGTTATTTCTGTTTGATTTGAAGGGTTTCAATGGCTTGTTTCAGGTCGTTGTTTTCCTTTTTCAACTCGATGAGGTAAAGGGTCAACTCCTCGATTTTGCGAAGCAACATAGCATCGGTTGTGGCTACATCCAGGCCTTTTTCAACCATTTCCTGCGCTGAAGGAACGTTTGGAAGGTGCTTTTCCTTTTGGATATAGGCTTCTACTTCCTCCAGGCTTGGCAGCTTATAGTCGTTTTCGAACACATAATCTGGCCAGCTGCTGGAACCATATACTGCTACG
>JALHPW010000657.1 GCA_022842255.1 Saprospiraceae bacterium
AACGTTGTCGGGCGGAAGCGAGGCTGGGGGGGGGGGAGTGGTTGACTGGTGACTGGTGATTGGTTGACTGGTGATTGGTGATTGGTGACTAGGGAGGGTTGGGGGGCTGTTTTTCGCCTTTTTAGCAGGACAATAATACCGAGTGCTAGGAAAGGCAAGGCCAAAATGCCCCAAAGTATGGGCGATTGCAACCAATCCCAAACCTTGGTCATCCAGCCAGGGCTTTCGCTGACAGATGGGGTTGGGGCTTGGATATCGGGCAAATTATTGGGCGACTGATAGTTTTTGCCAGGCGTCACCGTGATACGAACAACTGCTGGTCGGATTTCACAATATCGGTTGCTGTCGGGGTTGAAATAAACAAATACGGGCGAAATAACTTGCGTTCCCGTGTCTTTTGGCAGCACCACGTACTCAAATTTTTTGCGGTGCAAAATCTCGTTTTCGCCCTCGTATTCCTCTTCCTCCAGGATTCGGGGTTCAAAAATCTCGCAAGTGGGCGGCACTGCAATTTTGGGCGCGGCAAAACGCCGGGTATCGCCATTGCCTTTCACCTCCACGATGAGGGTAAGGGCATCGTCGGTGGTCAGTGCGGCTGTGTCTCCCTTAAATTCCCACTCGTAATTCCCCACTGCCCCGGTGAATTCAGCGGGTTGGGGTTGAGGTAGGGCCTTCACCTGGAGCGCAATGGGTTGGGTTTGCAAACTCACGGGTTTGGGCCCAAATAGAAAGCCCTGGGCACCAGGCTGTTCGATGCCCACGCTCACCCGAGCGGTACTGACGGTCAGTTCACCTGCTTCTTGTGGGAACAGGGCTTCTTCGTGCAGGGTGCGTACCGCGTATTTTTTCCCGCCACGCAAGGTGATGTACTCCACCCGCTTGTCGTAGCGCACTTTTTCTTTGGAAAAAAAGCCTTCAAAATTGGGCAATGCGATGATATCGTACCCTTCCACCGAAAGTTGGGTGTACAAGCGGATGCGCCAGGTGACTTGCTGCCCGACATAGGCTTCCTTGGTGTCAAATTCGGCTGCCACAAACACCTTGTCGTCCGAGCCTGGCGGTACATTCACATTGCCTTTGGTACTGGCGGATGCCGTTACAACCTTGACAATCAAGGGTTTGGTGCTTATCGTGCGTCCATTGGCCAGTACCGTGGCGGGCCCAATATTGTAAGTGCCCGGCTTGGTGGCCGTCAATTCCAAGGACCAGGTTTGGCTCGTACTGCTTCGGCCGTTGATGATGTTCATGCCCCGCATTTCAGAAATCCCCCCTGTTTTAAAGCCTGTAAAAACAGGGGGGCTGAAACGGCTGCCCTCGGCGTTTTTCAAGGTAAAGGTCAACTCAAACGGAGCCCCTACCACTACCTCTTTGGCGCTGATGGATGCCTCAAAGGTGACATTCCCTTGCGCCTGAAGCAGCTGGAATTGGAGAAGGAAAAACACCGCCCCTGCCCAAGTGCCAAAGACACGGGCTTTATTTTGCAAACAGTCGCTGATGCCTGGGACGGTCATACTAATCACATTCTGATGGTTTTTAATCGCTTTCTGGGTTCGTCTTTGGGTCTTTCCGGCGTGCTCCTTGGGTTGATTTGCCTTGTCCCATCTGGATTGGGCACCGCTTGGATCTCAATGGGCTCTGTATGAAGTTCTTCCTCGCCGTTTTTAATGCTGGCCGACGGAATAGTCCAGGTGCCCTCTGCGATGGGCGTGACGGTGTAATGATACGAGGCGGAGGCGCTAGTTTGTCCGTTGTTGATGGAAATGTTGGACGATTGGCTGGTTCCAAGCACCATAAAACCTGCGGTTTCCCAGTCAATTGGGCTGATACGGCCATTGCCTTTGCCGTTTTCGAGCACAAAGGAGACCTTGATAGATTCGCCAACGGCCACTTCGGTGGCACTGGCTTTGCAGTAAAAACGCGTTTCGTCCTGAGCAGTTGCGCTCAAGACGTTCAAAACGACCAGAGTGAAAATGAAAAGTACGTTGCGCATAATGTAGAGATGGTTTTGTGCGGACAAATGTACAACGGAAAGGGCTTCCGACTAACAACCGAAAACCCTTTCTGAATGGCTCCTTTGTATTAAAAGCCAAACAATGCACAAAAGTTGCCTTGACCGTTCAATATGGCCTGAACCTTATGAACGCAGGATATATACCTTAGTCGTCGCATCCCCTATTAGGGTTCGTAGACGTAAGAGGTAAAGGCCATTGGTTAAATGCTGCGGCAAAATGACGACTTCTTTGTTTTTGCCCAGAGGGCGTTCAGTCTCCAGTAAAGTGGTGATTTTTTTTCCGGTGGCATCGAGAAGCTCTATGGTCACATTGGATTTCAGAGACAAAGTATATTCAATTTGGAGGGGCTGGTAACCAATTGGATTGGGGTGAACCGTTGCTGCAGTCATATTCGCGGATATCGCTGGCACACCCACGGTACCAGCTCCTGTATATCTTAAAATACTCGCCTCTTCGGTGGGACCAGAGAAGGTAAATGGTCCTGCTGTCACAATTTTACCATCCGGCTGCACGAAGCCATCCGCATAATATTCAGTGGTAATCAGAGTCCCATTGGGCCCAATCGTTTTGTCGATGCTACCGTCGGAATTAAAGCGCCCCAAAAAACCCAAACCCGCATTCAAGTTGCCAAATACCATCACTTCGCCATCCGGTTGCAGGAAACCATTTCTGGGGGTGTTGCTTCCGTTGTCCGTAGGGAAATAGGAGCGTCCATTGTATGCAAAAATGGAATCAATTTTTCCGTCCGGCCTCAATCGATAAAGCGCGGTTGTACGAACGTTTTCAAGCGTATCATAAACCCCACATAGCAGGAGTGATTGGAGGGTAGGTAAAACAAATACATCCCCAATAGGGCTCATGAAAGGAATCCGCGTGACCCCATTATTCCCAAAAGTAGCATCCAACTGGCCATTGGCCTGATAACGCACTACATAACCAACAGCGGCCTGGCCAGTAGGAGAATAAAAACCGGAGGCAATTATTTGGT
>JALHPW010000658.1 GCA_022842255.1 Saprospiraceae bacterium
GCGCAACCTCCTGCTTGGCCGTCCGCTCAACCACCACCACCAAAGTTCCATCGGTCCACTCACCGTTTTTAAATTTTTCATTAAAGACAGGCTGACCGTTTTTGAAGTAAAAATCACCCGGACCGCTTCCTTTTGACAATACGCTAAAAGTCGATTGGTCAAATCCCGGCCAAACGGTTAATCCGGGTAATTCAAACATCTTTTCACCCTTTTCATTATAAAACGCCAAGGTTTCGCTGCCAATTTTCCTTGCCGCGAACAAGTCTGGCCAAATGGCGCGCGCATATTCAAACGGACCTTCTATGCTTTTTTTCCCGGAATGGACATTCCACAGACTAAAAACCGTCCCCTTTTTCGCGCCGACATATCCAGCGTTAAGGCCAGTTTGCACCGCATCAATGACCTGATCAAACTCAAGCGGCACAATCATCCGCCCCGTTGCCGAAACGAGGCCCGCCCGCCCGTTTTGCTCCACGCGCACGAGCGTATCCACATTGTGCACAAGAGTCGCCTTATCAAAAACCAACTCGGAGATTTGCTCATGGTTGAAAGCGCTTCGAAGACAATACTTACCTGCCCGGTTTTGGCCAAGGATGGCTTGTGCGGTAGCTGATGTGGTGAAAAAGAGTGCGGCAGTCAGGAGGAAATACTTTTGCATATTCAATTGAAAATCAATCTTTTTTGTGCTTTTTAAATGGAGATTGCCTAAAGAAAAAGCCATTACTAATGTGCCCACAATACGAACTCCCGACCCCATACCTTACGTGGTCTTCCACCCAAATTTACCCCACCAGGAGCTACCCAGTCGCAAACCTATGTGCACTATGTTATAAAAAAACTCGTGGTAAAAAAATTGCCCACCATCCCAAAGGACGGCAGGCAACCATAGAACCATGAAAATTCTTATCAATCCTAGAGGTGCAGGCGCACTTTTCTGGCGAGCAAGACCTCTTTTGATTCAACGCGATCAGGATCGGGCACGCAACAATCTACTGGACAAACGGCAGCGCATTGTGGCTCTTCGTGAAATCCGGTACATTCTGTGCATTTATCCGGCACGATGTAATAATAGTCGTTGGATACTGGGCTGATTTTTCGAGCCGCATCCACTTTTGTCCCGTCTTCGAGTTCATATTCCCCGGTTACCGTATTGCCATCGGCAATAGCCCATTCCACGCCACCTTCATAAATTGCATTATTTGGGCATTCAGGCTCACACGCACCACAGTTGATGCACTCATCGGTTATCAAAATTGCCATTTAATGTTCCTCCTATTTTGCTGTTTTTAGGATAACAACGGTGTATCCCTAAAGTTGCCGCAAAAGTAAGGAGTGCTTAGCTCATTCCAGCAACTTCAAAATTCGATATTCGGTGTTCGATATTCGATTTTTTAAATTTTGAACACCGAACACCGAATATCGAACTCCGAAGTAGGCGCAATCTAATGTCTTCTGGTTATCATGTGTTTGCCTTGAGCCCCCCCTACTGCACCGCCCGAACAAAAGCATCGATATTGTCCTGGTCAAGTTGACGTTTGAGGGAAGCAGCTTCATCTCGTGTTGCAAACTTGCCTACACAAACCGAGAAGAAATTGGAGTTCGGGAAACGAACAATTTCGGCTCCTTTGTGCCCAAGTTGCTGTAAATGAGCAAGTTGGTTGTTAGCACGTGTTTCAATCAAGAATGAACCGGCCACCACATAATAAGAGTCTGCACTGGCGTTAGTGACTTTCACTTTACCACCTCCACCACTGTGTTGTTGTGGTTTTACGTTCACATTGGTGGGTTCAGGGTCGTTTTCGTGGCTTACGTTGCTGATGTTTCCATCCACGTACACCATGCTCGAACCGGTCAATCCGGCTAGCATCCGAACCTCCGTACGACGGTTGCGGGCGTGCTCCTGGTCGGTGCAATCCACCCCATCGGTGCAAATGTTGCGTGGTTCGCTTTCGCCATACCCTACCGGCACGAGGCGGTTGCGGGCAATTCCTTGTGTCACCAAATATTCTACCACCCCATTGGCGCGGTTTTGACTAAGGCGCTGGTTGTATTCATCACCCCCGCGGCAATCGGTGTGGCTGCGGAGTTCTACCTTGATGGACGGTTGTTGTTTCATCAGGGAAACCACCAAATCAAGATCTTTCCTAGCATCTGGACGCAGGGTTGCGTCGTTGAAGTTGTAATAAATATTGGGCAATTCAATGATTGAACCAGGCAGCAATGGCGCCACCGAGATATTCTGCATCATCGGTTTGGAAGAATCCGTCCAGCCATGGGTATCCACTTCTGTGCTACCAATGACACGGCCGCCTTGCATCAAATCTACTTTGTACTTGGTGCCGGTATTGAGGTAATGGTCTACCATACCACTGGCATCTGTGATGAGGGTATCGGTTTTGCCGGTTTTCAAATCGGTCAAGACCATGGTTGCGCCGGCCAGCGGTGCGTTGGTGCTGTAGTTGAACACCGAAGGGTTCCACTGCACCTTGCCAGGGCCGGCCATGCTAGATTTTTCGAGTTGCGCGGCCAGTTCGTTGCCAGGTTTTGAAATAGGCAAACGGAACTGTTTGGTTTGATAGCCTTTTTTGGTAATGATGATTACGTAGTTGCCCGGTTTTACATCCGTTCCAAAACGGCCTTTGCTGTCGGTTTCCCCATTGATGCCCTTATCAGGTGCCATGGAGCCAATCACTTCTTTACCTTCAATGGTTTGTACGGTAATCAAGTTGCCTTGTTCGTCCCGGCCGATCACGTTGGTGCCATCGTAGTTGAGCACCTGGACTTCCGCGTCTTTGATGGGCGTACCCGTTGTTTTGTCGGTTACCACGACTTTCAAGTCGAGGTTGCGATCTGGTACCCGTTTGTTTTGGAGGAGGTAGTCGTCTAGATTTCCGTTTTCCGTATGGAAGTTAAAAATTTCGTCGCCACCAACGCCCCCTGCCCCATTGGTAGAGAAATAGCCGTTGATTTTTGTTCAAGTCTACAATCAATCCA
>JALHPW010000659.1 GCA_022842255.1 Saprospiraceae bacterium
GAATTGGGCAAGAATTTAAGGCTATTTCGATGGAAGGCTTCTTGATTTTGCGGTTTTATATTTTCCGGTTCTCCTGTTTTGCTGTTTTTTTCAAATTTTCCTAAAGTTCGAGATGGATCGTTTATGCAATCGATTTCACCCTTCCGGCCAACCAAACACTGGTGAGGATCAGGGCAATGGAAAAATAGCCCACCCAGTCATAATGTTCGATGTATCCACTTGGGCTCTTGGTCACCATGGCGCCGCCAATCATTGCCGCCAATCCGGTGGAAAGCTGTTGCATGGAAGAATTGATGCTCATAAAACCACCACGCTGCTGCGGGTTCACTACGCTTGAAATGAGTGCCTGTGTTGGAATCATACGCCCATTTACAACGATGAAAAACAAACCAGAAATGGCCAAAACACCCCAAATTGGCATTGGCCACAGGTTGGTGATGAGCCAAACCGGGATTAAGGAAAGTAGCGCAAAAAAGACAAAAACAGGGTATTTTCCTCGACGGTCAGCCAATTGGCCGACCAAAGGTGCCGTAAATATCGTGAGCAATCCCCCTACAAAATAAATCAAAAACAGGTCGTCCTGCTGGTACCCCACATTGCTCACCAAGGATGGCGAAATGAGGGGGATGATGGCAAAATGCCCCATCATCAGCACGATGGACAAGGTAAGGGCGCGCATTTGGTTGGGGGTTTTAAAGATATCGGTGAGCACCTGGAAGGGTTTGTGGTCGGGCCGTTTTTCCCGGATGTGCTGGTTGACGGGCGGCACTGCCAGCCAAACCAATAAGAGCACCGCACAACCAATAAACCCGATGGCCAGAAAGGGCACATGCCAACTGAACTTGGCCGCCAACCAGAGTCCGGTGGGAACACCCGCTACGGAGGCTACTGAAAAAGCGGTCATCAAAACCCCCATGGCCGTGGCACGGCGCTGGTATTCAAAAGTATCCGCCACAATGGCCAAAACCTGTGCCCCAATCATGCCCCCAAACAAGCCCGCCAATACCCGTGCGGCTACCAGAAACTCGTAGTTTGGAGCAAAAGCACAAGAAAAAGTGCCCAGCAGAAAGCCCACATAGGCAAAAAGCAACACCTTTTTGCGGTCAAAACGATCCACAAAAAAAGCCGAGATGAAACTGGAAACCCCCGCCGTGATGGCATAGGCTGAAACAGCCAGACTAAATTGTTGCGGATTGATTTTCAGCAGCTCCATCAACTGTGGACCCAAGGGCATCATGATCATAAAATCCATGATGTGGGTGAAGTTGACGGCAGCAAGGGCAAGGAGCAAGAGGCGTTCTTTTGAATTCATAGGGCGGTGAAACAGCACAAGCCAGCGAGGGTTTCAATTTTTTGAAAAAAAGCAGACGGATGGGATGGGGTTGATGGGGTTTATTGGGGTTGATAAAGTTGATGGGGTTGATGGGGTTTATTTTTTGGACCCAAATTTGGACAAATCCTGCCTTTATTGAGCACAATTATCAACCCCATCAACTCTCCACATTGCCCTAGAGTGTGTCTGAAAAACATTGCTGGAGATGAAAATAGCAGATTTTGAGTTCTGACTAAGCGCCCTTTTTTGGGGAATAATGGGGTTTATTGCCCAAAAAAGACGTGAAAGGCAGGTTTCAAAAGATGCATTTTCAGCCCAGTGAATGTTTTTCAGACACACGCTAGAGACATCCCGCTCAGTGTTTCACCAATTTTCGAACACTGTAGCCAATGGGTGTCTTTATAGTCACAAAATACATGCCTGCTGGCCACTGCCGACCATCCAACATAAGGCGATTAGCACCCGACACCATGGATTGGTGTGTTTCCTGCACCATTGTTTTGCCTTCCAAGTTGGATACCTGGAACGAGATATCGATGGCTCCTCCCGTTTCTAAATCAACAAAAAACAATCCATCGGTAGGATTTGGTGCAATCTTCCAGTTCAATGCTTGGGCTAAGGGCGATTCGCTGGACGTGTTCTCCAAGAGCCCGCTCCGCGGACCGGTGAGCACGTTGCGCATGAGCTCCACTTGGCCTTTTGTGAACATATTCATGCAGGTTTCGCTCGAATAATCCATGAAGTTCTCCACCAAATCAGGCACATCGTCATTGTAAAATTGCTCAACCTGTTCGCAGGTGTTTTTGGTCAAAACGCAGTCGAACGCAGATTGTGCATTGGCATAGGGCGTATCGTCCACCCCATCACTTTGATCGCAGTTGTTGGGTCCCAGCAAACCACCGTCGCCCCAAATATGTCGCAACCCAAGGTAGTGGCCAATCTCGTGCGTCGGGGTGCGCCCGCGCACGAGCAGCGGATTGCCCGAACTCGGGTCTTCAATCGGGTTGGGGTTGTTGCGGCCCATCATTCGATAGTCAATCACTACTCCATCCTCATTGGCATTGGGCGCGCCCGAATCGGCAGGCCAGTTATCGAGCCCATTGGGTGGAAAGGCGAACCCAAGGATTTGTCCAACCGGGAAACCAAAAATAGTGGTGGGCTGGATTTTGCATACCCAGAGGTTGAGGTACTTCTCAGTGTCCCAGGCATCGGAACCTCCCTCGTCGGTGCTTTTCAGCTCGGGTAAAATAGTGCCGCCAAACAGGTCGAGCGCAAACAGAACATCCGTCTGAACACGCACAATTTCAACGAGTTGGAAATGAATGTCGGCGTTTCCTGCCACAGGCTGGAACAAAGGCCGAAGGTTGGCGGAATCGGCGTTCAGGCGATTAAAATCTTCATTGAGCACCTGAATCTGGTTTTCGATGATGGAGTCGGCCAAATTTTCGGAAGGGTCGTTCCATACGACGTGGACCACTACTTTGACGTTCAATGGCGAACGCTCCGTTGCAGCAGGCTGATGTTTGGCGGTTTCAAAGGTTTGGTCGAAGGCCGCTTGCAAGGCCGGATATTTTTGCTGCACCATGCTCGAGAACACCTCATTCCCGCACAAAATACGGGGGGCGTTGTTTTTGGAAAAAAGGGCAGTAGTTCAC
>JALHPW010000660.1 GCA_022842255.1 Saprospiraceae bacterium
TTTTCACCACCCGGGTTTGGGCGTACACAGCGGTTTTGGTGGCCTTGCTTTCTCTGGACGTGTTTTTGATTGCTCGGCGCGGGGTAGTGGAGACCATCATTTTGCGTTCGCCTGGACAACTGTATCAACAGAAAGATGAAACGCATTTGACCAACCTGTACACCTATGTGCTCATCAATAAAACGACCCGCGATTTGCCGCTTCAGCTAACGACCTCAACCCCTGGAGCCAAAATTCAGGTAGTGGGGACTGCTCCGACAAACTTGGCAAAAGGAGAAAAACTCGAAGGCGCCTTTTTTGTCGAAATGCCGGAAACAGGGCTTACCGGTCGTAAAACCCCTATTGTGATTGAGGTGATCTCTGACGGCAAAAAAATCGATGAGGTTAAAACCAATTTTATGGGGCCAAACGGTCCTTTGCCAAAGGTTGAAAAAGAACATGAGGACAAATCATCAGAGGAAGATAAAGAGGAGCATGCGCCCAAGAAGAAGGATGAACACTGATTCTCCCCAAAAAACCAATCCCAAAATCCCCAACTAACCAAATCCACAATTCAACAAATCCACAACATTATGAAATTTAATTGGGGTACAGGCATCGTGATTTTCTTCATATTTTTTGCTGCGAGCATGACGTTTGCGGTGGTGTCTACCACGAAATACCCGCCACAACTGGTGCAAAAAGATTACTACGCACTGGACCTGAACTATCAGGACCGCCTCGAGCGCAAACAAAACGCTTCTGCAATGGCGGTTTTGCCCAAGGTGCAGTTCAATTCAGACGCAAAAGTCATCCACGTGGAATTCCCGGAAGGCATGACCGCTCAAACGGGTACCGCCAAATGCTACCGTTCAGCTACCACCAAGGATGATTTTTCCACTCCCCTGGAAAATGTTTCAAGCTTGGATATCCCAGCCGAAAAACTGAATACGGGCCGCTGGCACGTTGAGTTAAATTGGGAGACGGCAGAGGGGAAAAAGTATTTTTGGGAAAACGTAATCGTCCTTTGATTCGCTTCAATTTCATGCACCCATGCTAGTAATATCCGCAGACATGACTACGATTTTGGCCCCCGCGCTTTTGCTCGGTCTGGCCGGTAGTCTGCACTGTGTGGGCATGTGTGGGCCCTTGTTGCTCGCACTTCCCTTGGATGCTGCGGGCAAGCGGCAGGTGTTGCGTCAGATGCTGGTATACCATGCTGGTCGTATCCTGACCTATGCGGCTTTGGGAATGTTGTTTGGATTGTTAGGCAAGGGCCTTGCCGTTGCGGGCTTTCAAAAAATCCTTTCGCTCAGTGCAGGGGTGTTCATGTTGGGCATGGCCCTCATGGCTTGGCGTTTTGAACGATTGGTAACGGCCTTGCCCGGCTTTGGGGCTTTTACGCAGCGGGTGAAATCGGGCATTGGCAACCTGATGCGCCACAATCCCAACGGCAGCACATTTTCGATTGGCTTGCTCAACGGCTTGCTACCTTGCGGGATGGTGTATGCTGCACTGGCGGGTGCCATTGCTACCACAGGTGGCCTGGAAGGCGGCCTTTTTATGGTGGCTTTTGGGATGGGCACCTTGCCTTTGTTGCTGATGGTCAGTGTGTTTAGTCGTTCTTTTGGTACCAGTATTCGCCAAAAAATCAAAATTGCACAACCCATCCTGTTGGGTTTAGTGGGCTTGTTGTTGCTGCAACGTGGCTTGAACCTGGATTTGTCCTTGTTTGAGTCGGCGGTACCCAAGGCTGGGATGGATTGTCACTGAATGTACAATGGCGAACAATTTAAAAGTCTTAACCTGGTTTCCCCGCATCCTGGCCATGCTCTTTGCCGGGTTTATCTCCGTTTTTGCCCTGGATTCATTTGAGGGCCACGATTCGTTTTTTCAAAAACTGGGACACCTTTTTGCACACTTGGTACCCACTTTCATGGTGCTTGCCGTACTTTGGCTGGCTTGGTACCGGCGAATCATTGGCGGCTTAGTCTTTATGATCTTGGGCATGGTGTTTACGATACATTTTAGGACCTGGACCGAAACCAATTTGTTCCTGCTGTTTTCCATGCCCTTGTTTATTGCTGGTGTGGGATTTATCGTATCGCGGTACAGTCAATTGAACACTTGAAAAATCAAAAAGCTGCCCACAGGTCTTTTTTCACCGCAGAGGCGCAAAGACGCTGAGCCATCACAGATGTTTGCCAATAACTCCGCGCCTCTGCGCCTCTGCGGTGAAAAAACATTTTTGAGGCAGCCACTTCTTAAGCATAAACCATGAACAACATCCAACCCGAACTGCTCCAGCGTGTAGAGGAGAAATTCCAGGCCATCGGCCAAAACCCCAGCACCCACCTCGAAGGACTGGTGTGGGCAAAACCCATCACCTATTGGGATTATATCCAGACGGATGCCTTGTTGAATTTGCAGATACAACGAACTACACTTCCCGATGAAATGGTGTTCATTATGTACCACCAAATCAACGAGTTGTTGTTCAAAATGATCCTGTGGGAAATCCAGCAAGTGTCGGATTGCAAAGACCTCAGCACCGCTTTTTTTGCGGAAAAACTGACCCGGATCAGTCGCTACTTTGATATGTTGTCCAGCTCTTTCGACATCATGGGCGACGGGATGGAGGTAGAACAATACATGAAATTCCGCAACACCCTGACCCCCGCCAGTGGTTTTCAAAGTGCCCAGTACCGCTTGATTGAGTTCTGTTCTACCGATTTGATCAACCTCATCGATTATCGGTTCCGCGCCACCATCGACCGGAATACCCCCTACGAACATGCTTACGACCACCTGTACTGGCAAGCTGCGGGAAAAAACCACGCCACCGGCGAAAAAACCACCCTCATCCAGCTTTTTGAAGAGCGGTACAAGGCAGAATTCCTGCGTACCATGGAAGCGTACAACGAGAAAAACCTTTGGGCGCGGTTCCGCCAGTTGCCAGCCGCCGACCGCGAAAATCCCGTGTTGGTGAACGCCATG
>JALHPW010000661.1 GCA_022842255.1 Saprospiraceae bacterium
GTGGTTTTCGGGATTAATTTTTTGGTGTGGTTTTATAAATGAAAATCCCTGAATAGGGCCTTGCTGTCAGAACACCCTATCTTTGCCGCTCGTTTAGAAACGAACCTATTAGTTCGCCCCTTCCCATTTTTTGAAATTCAATGACTAAAAAACGCATACTTATCGCTGGCGCAGCCGGCTTCATCGGGTCGCACCTTTGCGACCGGTTCATGGCTGAAGGTTATCAGGTCATCGCTATGGACAATTTGCTCACGGGTGATCTGGCCAATATCGAGCATTTGTTCCCCGAAAAGGACTTCGAATATTACCATCACGATGTTACCAAGTTTATCCATGTGCCCGGAAAGCTGGATTACATCCTGAATTTTGCTTCTCCCGCCAGCCCGATCGATTATCTGCAAATGCCGATCCAGACTTTGAAAGTCGGCGCACACGGCACCCACAACCTCCTCGGCCTCGCCAAAGAAAAAGGCGCGCGTATCTTGGTAGCCTCTACTTCCGAAGTGTACGGCGACCCACACGTGCACCCACAAACCGAGGAATATTGGGGGAATGTCAATCCAGTAGGCCCACGCGGTGTGTACGACGAAGCCAAACGCTTCCTGGAAGCCATTACCATGGCCTACCACAACTACCACAACGTGGAGACCCGCATCATCCGGATTTTCAATACCTATGGTCCGAGGATGCGCGTAAACGACGGACGGGTGTTGCCTGCATTTTTTGCACAAGCCATTAGTGGTGAAGGACTTACGGTATTTGGCGACGGATCTCAAACACGTTCTTTTTGTTATGTGGATGATTTGGTGGAAGGTATTTACCGACTTTTGCTCAGCGATTACCACCTGCCGGTCAATGTCGGGAACCCTTCCGAGATTACGGTGATGCAGTTTGCGCACGAAATCCTAGCGCTGGTGCAAAACCCCAAGGCGTATATCGACTACCGGCCGCTTCCCGTAGACGACCCCAAGCAACGTCGCCCGGACATTACCAAGGCGCAGACTATTTTGGGCTGGAACCCCAAATTTGACCGGGAAGAGGGCCTCAAATTGACCTACGAATATTTCAAAAAGGCAGTGAAGGTGTAACGCTTGTTCGGATGCTAACAGGATATTACCTATAAAAAATGCGAGTCAGGGATTACCCCGACTCGCATTTTATTTTCGTTTTCTATCAAAACTATCCGCCTGTCGCTGCTTCAGGAGCCGCCACGGAGTACAAAAACGAGCCCATTAAACCCAGGGCAACAATCCAATAAGCCGCATTGATGAGCAAATTGGTCATGGAATTCCGTTGGAACAGGCCATTGGAAATCAAAACCACCGCTGCTGGCAGGCCCATGGAATAAGCTCCATGGAAAAACCCGTGCACAAACTGGCTCATACCGGGTTCGGTATGGCTGGCATAATCGTTCATGCGCCAGGAAAGAAAAAGGGAGCATAGCGTCGATAGGCCCATGATCAGGCCCATGTTGGACTGCTTGATGCTTTCAGCGGTGAAGCCCAAAGACTTCATCCAGGCCCCTCCGAAAACCTTTTCGTGGTACCAGATAAACCCAACAATCATGGGAATCAAACCTCCGAGGAAAATAGCTAGATAAGGATTCATAGATGTACGGTTAAGTGAAAAAATGGGTTTGCGGCGTTTTGGAAGCGGGGGGAAAGGTAAAATATTCCATTACTTCAAACCCAATCAAGCCAAATTTTTCGATAATGAATCCAATTTTTATCGCATTTGCCATCCTCCTCGATTTTAGGATTGCTCCAGTCCGTCGCCATTTTCCAGCACAACCGTTTCCTTTTTTAATTCTGCCAAGTCCAACAATTCCAATTTCCCCTTTTCCTGAAGCAATTGTACGATTTCACAACAGTGTTGAAAAAAGAACCTAGCTTCCATGACCTCCATTTTCCTACGAGGCTTGTAGCCAATCAGGTAATAATTGCTGCCTTCAAGTTGGGCAGGGGGCCTTTCACTTAAAAAGCCTTGCAAGGCTGGGGTGAATTGTTCGCGCACCAAGCCCTCAAAATCACTTTTGAGCCAGAATTTTTCAGAAAAATCGGGGTTTTCCTCAAAATTGATGTCTTTATCAATGCCAAGTTTGGCTTGCAGTTTATGCCACCAGCGTTCGGGTTTTAGGTGAAAATTGGGTAAAAACCACTGCTTGTCGTTGGCAAAAAACACCGTCTGGGTGACGACCTTTCGGCTTTTTCCGGCTTGAACGGAGTAGGAATAATCAAAAAGATACACCTCGGTTTCTCCCACTCGACCGCGCATCACATTGGTGACCTTGCCTTTATTGAACCAACGGGAGCGCTCGCGTTTGAACAAGTCAAATCCGTGCAATTGCTGGGCCAAGCCAAACGTATCCTTGGCAGAAAAGGTCAAATCAAGGTCTTGCGCAAGGTTTTCTAGCGCAAGGGTCCTTGCAGCAGCTTCCTTACGTTTATGCCAAAGCAAACCAAAGGCAAGTCCCATCCCTAACGATATTGATACCAAGGGGATGAGCAATTGAAAAATGGATGCGAACACCATACCAATAGAATTTAGAACGGCAAATGTAGAAAAGAGTAGATTTTAAAAACCGCTGTATTTTGCCCTTCAAACAAAGCCACGATGCTTTCTGATATTTCCAAAACATGGTGGGCCAATATCCTGCTTTACGGGCTTTCCTTAGGCTTGTTGTTGGCGGCCCTTCAGTTTTCGAAGTTCCGCTTGTTGACCTTCGGAAATGCCGAAGCCTGGTACACGGGACTGGTGGCTGCGCTCTTTGCCGTGCTTGGCATTTGGGCTGGAAGAAAATTGACCCGAAAGCCAGCGCCTCCTGTGCTTAACAGCGAGCCAATGGTCCGCCCCAACCCAGCGCTTTTGGAAAAACTGGGCATTACGCCCCGAGAATTGGAGGTATTGGAACAAATGGCCTTGGGACTGAGCAACCAGGAAATAGCCGACAAACTTTTTGTCTCGCTCAATACCA
>JALHPW010000662.1 GCA_022842255.1 Saprospiraceae bacterium
GTACCACCAAATCCGCGGCCGAAAAAAACACCCGAACCTGTTCGGCTGGAATAAAATCCGTGAACAGGTGAACCCTTTCCGACAGCCCCTTATCTGTTATGATTTTTTGGTAAAACGCCCAATCCTCATAACATTCACCCGCCACAAGTGCATGGACCTGAGGCGCCTCCCAAAGTGCCTCCAACATCAAATCAAGTCCCTTGTATTTTCGGATAAAGCCAAAAAACAGCACTATTTGGGCATTTTCGGGGATTTTCAACTGCGCCCTGGCCTCCTTTTTATCCATCGGCGCCCCATAAGTGTCGTATATGGGATGTGGGGCAAAACGAACCTGGTTTGCCACTTGCTGCCGATTGGGAATAAAAGTCAAAATCTCTGTTCCGACTGATTTTGACATCACTACAAAATCATCGCAAGCACGCACAAACCAGCGGGCAAATGGTCGGTCACCAAAGCGTTTTTCGTGGGGGATGATGTTGTCGACCAAGCCGGTGGCGCGAAACGTATTTCGGGAAAAGAAACGCGCAACCCGCAACACGGAACCCAAACAGGGTCCCATAAACGGCAACCAAAAACGAACAATGATTTGGTCGGGTGTTTCTTTTGCTATGGCACGCCCAATCAGCAACCAGTTGAATGGATTTATCGAGTTGATCCGGGTTATGATATTTAAGTTTGGAGGGGCAGGATCGTCGGTAAATTGCGTTTTACCAGGAAACAAAAACGCTGGATATTGCAGTGAAAATGAATATATTACAACGGTATGGCCAGCCTCTTGCAAAGCCAAAGCCAAGCGTTCGGAAGAGGCCGCAATGCCCCCGCGCAAAGGATGCGCAGGACTGATCAAGACAATTTTTTTGGAGGTATCGCTCACAGATGATTCGTTAATGCCTTTTTGTTAGATAGCAATAGCCTTTACGGAACATTCTAAACGTCCCAAGAATCAGGTCTTGGAAAATAAGCTCCATAAAAAAGTAAGAGAGGTACTCCAACAGAATCATACCCGATACTCCGATTTTTGGCTATTTAAAAACCTCATCCGCCATGGCCAAACCCTGACCAAACGCCGGGCGGTTCAGTCCAGATTCCACGCCCATTTCGTCGAGGAAAAACACCAGGTTTTCCATGGCCATATTGCCCGTTAGGTCGTCTTTGGCCATTGGGCAACCCCCAAAACCACGCATGGCGCCATCGTATCGTCGGCAACCACTGGACCATGCGGCCTCAATTTTTTCGCGCCAATTGTGTGGCAAGGTGTGCAAATGCGCCCCAAACTCAATATCCGGATACGCCGGAATAAGGTTGCTGAACAAATAGGATATATTCTCCGGGTTGGAACAACCAATGGTGTCGGACAATGAAAAAGTCCGAATACCCAGTGGCACCAAGGCATCTACCCATCGGTGGACGGTTTCTACATTCCAGGGGTCGCCATAAGGGTTTCCGAAGCCCATGGAGATGTAGAGCACCAGTTCTTTTCCGTGTTTGCTGCAAAGGTCTTGAATGAACTTGGTTCGTTCCAGGCTCTCGGCAATGGTCGCATTCGTATTGCGTTTTTGGAACGTTTCACTGATGCTGAACGGATAGCCAAGATATTGAATTTCAGGGAATTGGCATGCATCTTCTGCACCACGTTCGTTGGCGACAATGGCCAGGAGTTTGGTGGAGGTTTGGCTAAGATCGAGTTGGGCTAACACCTCAGCGGTATCGCGCATCTGAGGAATGGCCTTGGGACTCACGAAGGAGCCAAAATCCAGGGTGTCAAAACCGACTTGCAGCAATTGGTTGATGTAGGCTGCTTTGGTCTCGGTCGGGATAAAGTCGTGTAAGCCCTGCATTGCGTCGCGCGGGCATTCGATCAATTTAACGGCGGGTGGTGGGTGGTGGACGGTGGACGGCAAAGCGGGTCGTGTTTGGTTGGGCTAAAATGAGTTGCAAGTTTACGAGTTTTAAGGGCAAAGTTGCAAGGGTGTGGTAGCAAGTTCAGGTTCCAGGCCGCTCCTGTCACATGATCTTGCCACTTAAAACAATCAACTATCCTGGGTTTTCATAAACTGTGCGGCACCGTCCAATTCGTCATAAAAATCCTGACCCCATTTTCGGATGATGGCCGATTTAACGAATTGATAGACAGGCACTTGCTCTTTTTCTCCCAATTGACAGGCTGCCGAACAAATGTCCCAACGGTCGTAGTTCAGGGCTTCTGACCCAAAGTGCTCGAATTTCTCCACCCGAATGGGATACAGGTGGCAGGAAATGGGTTTTTGAAAATCAATCTCGCCCGCTTTCCAGGCCATTTCGATGCCACATTGGGCCACCCCAAGCGCGTCATAGGTCATGTACGCGCAGGGCCCGCCATCTATCAGCGGGGTGCCGTGCTCCTTCATTCCCTCAAACCAAGTATGTGGCCCTTGCGCTTCGATGGCAGCAATGCCCGCAGGACTTAAGTAAGGTCTTACTTTTTCTTGAATGGAGTCGAGGATAGCGAGTTCGTCTTTTTCCAGGGGGGCACCGTAGTCGCCTTCCCAACAACAGGCGCCTTTGCATGCAGAGAGATTGCAGATGAACTGTCGCTCTACTACGTCGTCACTCACGAGTTTGTCTTGTACTATAATCATTTTTTGAGCATCGTCATAAAGGCCGCAAGATTAGGTTTTTTCATGAACCTCAGTTGCTTATTTAACATGCAATAAATAATAATATTTATTAACGAACATTCAATTCAGGCATACCTTAAACTCCTCGAATTTTGCATCAAAATTGCACACACATGAAACTTCTTTCCACCTTTCTCCTGCTCTTCTGCGGCACTTTCACTGCCCTAGCTTTTTCCATTTCAAACAGCACCCCAATTCGCGATTGCGACACGCTTTTAACCGTAGAAGGCAAAACCTACCTATGCCACATTCTTCAACAAACCAAGGAAGAGACCCAGTTTACGCTTTGCAACGACCCAGAAGAAAAAGTGTT
>JALHPW010000663.1 GCA_022842255.1 Saprospiraceae bacterium
TTAAAATCATCCTCGTCAAAAAACACATTCACCTGCTGCACCCCGGGGGTATCGCGCAGGGTGCGTACCATTTCCTCGGTCTTTTTTGCGTTTCTGAGCGTGATGTGGTAGTTGCTTTCGGTGAGGTCGTCGAGCCCAATATTTTTCAAACTGACCAGTTTTAAGGTACTACAATATCGGGCCAGCGGCTTGGTCACGTCGTTTTGCTCGGACGAATGGTGGATGATCTGGAGCAGGAAATGCCGCTTGCGCGGGGCGCCAAAGTTGGTGAACGTCAATGCAATCACCACAAATCCAGACAAAAGTGAGCCAATTACCGCTACAATATTCAATCCCACGCCACAAGCCATGCCGAGTGCCAGGGAAAGAAAAATGAACACCAAGTCCATTGTATCGCGGATGGCCGTACGAAAACGGATGATACTCATGGCGCCCACCAGCCCGAACGCCCGTGCAATATTGTTGCCGATTACCATAATGACGATGGCCGCGATGATGCTCAACAACACAAGCGAATTCACAAACGTAACCGAGTACGATGGGCCGCGGTACGTGAGTCGATAAATGACGCTCATCATCAGTCCGCACACAAATGCCACGAGCAGGTTGACCAACACATCGGCGGTGGCGGTGGGGAAAACGGCCAGGTTTTGGTAGTCCGCAAAAGTCAAATTTACGTAGTCGGTAGACACGTCTAGTTATAGGTTAGTAGCCAGTGCCGGAGCATCGGTGTGGGTGAACTTGTGTTTTTCAAATTTCGTTGCTCCATGCTGAGCGAACAAACTGCTTTTGGAAAAAGCCTCGCCATGGCTGTATGGATTGATAAAATGGTTCGAATCTATCGTTCCCACATACTTGGAGGCAGGTTCTTTACGCAATTGAAAATCTTCCAAAATCGGTTTGATCCAGTCGGGACAATATTGGTTGAACTTTACCTCCATGATGAAAAAGCCCGGGAAGGCAAACGTTGCTCCAGATTCATCATAAAGTTTATCCACCGTAGGATAACTCACGCTCCGCAAATGCAAATCGAACGTAAGCCGAAAGTCGTTTTCAATGTTGAAATTTTTACCCAAATACGGCTCGCGCTCATAAATCACATTCACCACCGGGAGCAGGTTCCGGCTTAAAATCTGGTAAAAAAAGCGCCGAGCATTGTCGGGGTTCTTGATTTGAGCAGCATAGTCGTCAAAGGCCACGCCAGATTTGAACAACTCACAAACCACCTCAAATGGTGCATCTGCCCTGTTTTTCAAGATGGGCCCCTCGTATTTTCGCTTTATTTCCATAAACACCGGACTGCCGTCATCCCCCAGGTTGTACCCCCGGAGCCGGACTTTCATGCGGTGCGCTATCCCTTCAACTTTTGTGTGATACATCTCAAAACTCGGTGTATCAAAATAAATGCTCCGAACCGTGTACATCCCGTTGGGTTGTTGCGCGGCAAATTTATCGGCCCGCAAAAACGGCAACAACGCAGCACGTAGTGCTGTGTAATTTTCCGAAGGGACCAGATATTTGAATTCGTAGCGCACGGGGTATGGGTGGTTATTGGATATTGGATATTGGGATATTGGTTTGTTTTTCCATGCGGGTGTTTTTAGCCCCGCGTTGGTTGGGTTCAAAGTTGAAAGTTCAAGATTCGGCGGAAGAATTCGCGTTGGTTTACTTGTCCAAAATCAATTCTACACATCGTCGACACGCCGGTGCTCAACCGAGTCCCAAGACTATCGGGCTCTACATAAGCAGAAAGCAGGGATACCTGCCGGTTGTCGAGCACTTCCACTTTTGAGCCCAGGGTGCCATATTTTCCGCGAAAAACATGGCCTGTTTGCACGTCGGTAATATGGATGGCCACATTGGGGTTGAGGTATTGCAATTGCTCCACTCGTACCGGGATTTGCACCACATACTCGTCAGCGCGTTGAAGGGTAAGCAGCTCTTCCGACAAAGGGGACGTGACCACCCAACCCGAGAACGGGGCGCGGATGACAAAAGCCAAACCCTTTTGTTTGAGAATATTGAGCCGGTTTTTTAAGCCCAGCAATTGCGCTTCGGTTATGCCTACGCCTTCTATTTTGATACCAGTACCTACATTTTCGAGGTACTTCCGGGCTATTTCGACCTGAATTTTGGCGAGGTTCCAATCATTCTCCGCCATTTGATATTCGGTGGCAGCGATGAGGCCCTCGTCTTTGAGTTTTTTCTTGAGGTGGTAAAAATTTTCTTTCAAGGAAAGGTCTTGCTCCGCAAAATGGAGTTTGTTCTCTGCCTCCTGGACAATGGGTGGTTTATCGCCTGTTTTATCCGACTGCAATTGGGCGGAATACAGCGCCAGCTGGGCCTCAATCTGTTGAATCTCTTCCCGCTGACGAATGGAGTACATGCGCACCACGGTATCTCCCGCCGACACGAATGAACCTGTTGGGATTTCAATTTTGATACCGGAAAAATCGCCCTGTTCAAACTGGAACGCATCTATCTGCTGGGCCACCCCCAACTTGTGGTCGCGCACTACCGAGGTAAGCCGACCGGTTTGGTCCTGCACCAAACGCCATTCCTGTGCTGGCAAAACCCGCCCGATACTTTCCGCCGCGTAGGGCATTTGCATCGGCACATAAAAAGCCGCTACCAATACTGCAAGGATTATCAGCCCGCCCAAAAGTCTTTTCAGATCGTGTCGCAAGGTTGTAGTATAAAGGTTAGGATATCTTTTAAGGGTTGTTAGGGTTTATAAGGTTTATAAGGTTGATGAGGTTGATGAGGTTGATGGGGTTGATGGGGTTTATTTTGAATCCCGAAAAGCCAGTAACTAGCCCTTGCTGGTCGCAATAATAAACCCGATCAACCCCATCAACCCTTATAAACCCTTTCCTATTTCGCCCGCACCAACTTCACCGTTTTTTCATAATTACCAGCGGAGCATTTCAAGAAATAAACCCCTGAT
>JALHPW010000664.1 GCA_022842255.1 Saprospiraceae bacterium
CACGGCGCAGTTGCTCGCATTGGTGAAACTTTGGCAGGAGGCTTACCGGTCAAAGGTTTTCTCCGCCGACCAGCTTGCCCGATTGAAAAACCCGGAGAACGATTTCCACCTCGAAAAAGACAATCAGGCCTGGAAACTGTACCCCTTTGAAAAGTACAAATTTGAGCACGAGCGAAAGGACCTTCAGCCAGGGGAGCCCACTTTTTCGCAGTGGGAATTTGTGAATCAGGAAGTAGAACAAGCCTTGACCTTCAGCTTGACTTTTATGGGCAAGGAAGGCGTTATCCGCAACCCCTGGATTGAACTCGATGGATACTTGAAGCTGGAATTGCCGGGTGAATATGAAGCCGGGAATTCGCTTGTCTGCGATGGCAAGAGCCTTAAACTGTATAACAGAAAAGGTGAATTTGTCAAAGAAATCAGTATAAAACAAAGCATTCCAAGCCTAAAACCTGGCAAACATGTAATCAAGTATGATTGCCAATTTCCTCCGGACAAAGAAGTAAGCAACCGATTCATCCTCAAAACGATTCGCCGGCCAGAAACCATAGCAAAGTAATTATTTTACACTTTAACGATTGACCCATTAACATCTACAAATGCAACGAAGGAACTTCATTAAAAAAGCTGGTTTGGTATTGCTTGCCCCGTCTCTGCTCAGCGCTTGCCGAACCGATGATGTGAGTGGTGCGGGCAAAACCGTCATTGTTGTCGGAGCAGGTATTTCAGGTTTGGCTGCTGCCAAAAAACTGAAGGGAAAGGGCTTTGACGTGGTTGTGTTGGAGGCACAAGACCGGGTGGGTGGTCGCTTGCGGAGCAATCGTTCGCTTGGCATTCCCTTCGACGAGGGGGCCAGCTGGATTCACGGAATTGATAACAACCCCATCACCGATTTGGCCCAAAAGGCGGGTATGAGCACCTTCTTTACCGACGATTCGGACATCGTCGCATACGACCAAGGGGGTATTTTGATCACTGGAGCCTCGTTTTCTAATTCAGAAAACGCCTTCTACGATATTTTGGAAACCCTAATGACCCATGGAAACGCAACGAAGAGTTTTGAAACCGTTTTTTTTGAACAATACCCTCAATACGCCAACGACCGACTTTGGCGGTTCTTTCTGTCCACCTATGTCACCTTCGACCTGGGTGATTTGGACAAGGTATCCTCCCTATTGTACGATGAAGGAGAGGAATTTGGCGGTATAGAAACCATCTCCACCAATGGCTATGACACTATCCCTCAATATCTGGCCACGGGATTGGACATACGGCTGAACCAACGGGTCTCCAAGGTGGATTATTCCAGCGCGAAAGTGCAGGTGAGTCACAATTCGGAAATCAGTGAGGCCGATTTTGTCATCGTGAGTGTGCCTTTGGGTGTTTTGAAAAAGAACGCCATCCAATTCCAACCCGCCTTGCCGGGCGCCAAACAAACCGCCATCGACAAAGTAGGCATGGGTTGCGCTAACAAGTTTTTGCTAACCTGGGATACGGCATTTTGGGACAATAAGCAGTACCTGGTTTATACGCCTGAAATCAAGGATAAGTTCAACTACTTTGTCAATGTAAAAAAGTTCCATCCGTCTGTCAATGCCCTCATGACCTTTGCCTACGCAGACTATGGCCGGCAAACCGAAACCATGACCGATGCTCAGGTAATGGGTGAAATCATGGCACACCTCAGGGATATGTACGGCAACAACATCCCCGACCCGACCAACCTGCTTCGCACCAAATGGAGCACGAATGAAAATGCGTTTGGGGCTTATTCCTTTACCGCTGTGGGTACAGAAATGCGACATTTTGAGGACCTGGCAGCCTCCATAAACGACCAACTGTTTTTTGCTGGGGAACACACCGAGGTAGATTATTTCTCAACGGCGCATGGGGCTTATTTGAGTGGACTGCGCGAGGCGCAGAAAATCATTGACTTGTTGTAGGCACACCTACATTACCCGGTCAATCACACACACAATTCGCATCGGTCAAACTCACCGCCGACAGTGTCAACAATCCCGGTGGCGTGCCGGCAGGCGGGCATACCTGCAGTGTCCCCGAACTGGCATTGAAGGTTTGCGTTTGTGGTCCACCACTCCCAATGGTATAGGTGAGGCTAAAGGGGGGCGTACCACTCAGTACCACATTGAAAGTCAGGCAATCCCCCACACAAACCTCTGGAGGGCCGGTGAACGATACGGTTGGCAGGGCTGCATCGCTCAGTACTTGGGATGCCGTGCCCGTGCAGCCATCGCTAGCGGTGACGGTGACCGTGTAGCTGCCCGATGCCCCCACTTGGATGCTGTTGGTGGTTTCCCCGCTCGACCATTGGTAGCTTGCAAAATTTCCCGTAGCCGTGAGGGTTGCCGAGCCATTCGGACAGATGCTACTGGGGCCAATAATGCTGGTATTGGCCGGTGCGGCCGCAGTGACCACTTCTGTATCCGTTCCGGTACAGCCGTTGGCATCCGTTACGGTAACGGTATACGTTCCGGATGTTGTTACGGTGATATCCGAGCCAGACCCTCCATTCGACCAAGTGTAAGACACATAACTTCCCCCGACACTCAGTTCGAGCGAACTGCCAGCGCAGAGCGGAGCGCCCCCGGTAATGGTAGGCGGGTCAAATGGCGCCGGATCGACGGTGAGGGAAGCGGTAGCGGTACAGCCCCCGGAGGCCGTTGCCGTGACGCTGTAGGTGCCCGGTCCCGTGATGCTGATGTTGCTGCCCGATCCGCCGTTCGACCAGGAGTACGACTGGAAATTAGCAGGATCGGCGCTCAGGGTAGCCGTTTGGCCAGTGCAAAGAGCGGATGGACCGTCTATGCTGACACTTCCACCATTCACGGTGATGGTGCCCGTTGCCAAGTTCGGGTTAATAAAAGCTGTGCACCCCTGGGAATTGGTCACAGACTCGACAGTATAAGTGGTCGTTTCCGTAGGGCA
>JALHPW010000665.1 GCA_022842255.1 Saprospiraceae bacterium
AAAACATGGTCGTTAAAGGCTACATCGCCTGCCAAAAATTGCCGGGTTTCTGCTTCGCTTAGCCCTTCAACAGGACCGTCAAGTAGTTCCGAATCGTCTGGAAGTGAGGGCGAGGTTTTTTCGCAAGCAGCCAGTAACCATATTGAAAATAGGAAAATGAGGATAGGTCTTATCATTGCCAAGGTAGTTTATCGGCAAAGATAAGGTTAGTTATAAAATATATTTAGATTAGCCTAAAAATATTTCAAGTGAATGCAAAATTATTAATGCCTGCTCAAAATTTGCCTCAAATCTTCAGGGATTTCCATCTCACGCAACGGTGGCACATTCGCTCCCCCAGGATTTCCGATTGGGACATTACCGACGAAGGATTTTACCCCACCCAACAACAAACGGGGAATTTGCCCGAGAATTTCGCGCCCGCTTTTGATATGAATGCCAAATGATAACATCCGCCAGTGTACATAGGAGTGCTCGCGGGGCCATACTTGCGCCAGGATGTGGGCGCGTTCGAGATGGTGCCAAGCTTGTGCAAGGTTTCGCTGCATGAACTCCGTTTTGTACAAAGTCAATTCTTTCCGGTAGTGTTTTTTTATGACTGTTGGCATTGTCCAGTAGAGCTTCATAGCGCAGAATGTTAGAAGTTTAGTCAATTAAACCTTTTCGTGAAAGGCTATACATTCCCCACCAGGCGAGCGGCGCAAGAAAAAATACGCTGGCCATTCCCGGAAAATATCCATAAGGCTCTTGCGTAAAGAAAGGAAAAATAAAGTGAGCAAGTTCTGTAACACCCATTGAGGTAAAAAATGTCCAAGCCAGATAATAGCCAAATTGAAGTCTGCGTCCGACCAGACTTGGGATCAGAAGCCAGGCTCCAGCAAAAGCATATAAGAGATAGACTGGCAATGAGTTGGTTTCAGGAACCGGCACTCCGGTAATTTTTGAAAGTGCAGGGAAAAATTCAAAATAGCGTTCCTCAATTTTATGCAAGATGAAAAATAAAAGGGTCACGAAATACGGAACCTTAACTGTTTCAAACAAAGTAGTGGACGGAATGGCGAGCCAAATTATAAATCCGCCCAGAAACCCAAATGCGAAAAGGAACATTGGCAAGAGACCTAACAAGATATAGCCCAGGATCAGGACTGAAATAGTGAAAAGCGCTGCAAAGATTATGGCAGGAAGGTTTTTTTTCATGACGATGTCTAATTTAACGGTAATGTTTAATCTTAAAACTTCATTCGTTGTATCCGTACCGCATTCAAAATCGCCAGTAATGCCACACCTACATCTGCGAACACCGCTTCCCACATTGTAGCCAGACCGCCAGCGCCAAGCGTCAGCACAATGGCCTTTACAGCGAATGCAAGACCAATATTTTGCCACACCACCCGTCGGGTAGCCCGACCGATGGAAATGGCAGTTGCCACTTTGGAGGGTTCATCGTTCTGGATCACCACATCTGCTGTTTCGATGGCAGCGTCGGAGCCGAGACCGCCCATCGCGATTCCAACATCGGAAACAGCCAACACTGGTGCATCGTTGATGCCATCACCCATGAAAGCAATGACTCGGGCAGGGTTGTCGCGTTTCAAAGCCTCCACTTTCTCTACTTTCCCTTCGGGCAGCAAATCGCCATAACCTTGTTCGATGCCGAGTGCTGTAATGACTTTCTGCACGACTGAATCTTTATCGCCTGACAGCATTACCAGTTCGCGCACTCCAGCGGAATGAAGGCGTTTGATGGTATCGGTTGCGTCGGGTTTGATCTCATCGGCAATGGTTACAAAACCAACGTATTTACCGTCAACAGCTACCACCGCAATCGTGTCTACTTCAGTATCCAAAGCAGCCGGGTAATCAATTTTGAATTTCTCAAACAACTTGATATTGCCGACCCATACAGGCTTCCCATTCACTTGCCCAGTGAGGCCATGTCCGGCAATTTCTTTTACTGCGGTGATTGGTGCTTTTTTCCAATCCAACTTTTGTTCGTCCGCATATTGCATCAATGCCTTGGCAACCGGATGGGTAGAATGCTGTTCGAGCGCGGCGGCCAGTATCAGTAGTTCGTTTTTTTCAACTCCCTCGCTTTCAATTTTTTGCACTTTGAAAACACCCCGAGTCAAAGTCCCGGTTTTGTCCATCACAACGGTGCTTACCTTAGTCATCAAGTCCAGGAAATTAGAACCTTTGAACAAAATGCCCTGCCGGGATGCTGCACCAATGCCACCAAAATAGCCTAAGGGAATCGAAATCACCAGTGCACAAGGACAGGAAATAACGAGGAAAATCAAGGCTCGATATAGCCAGTCCCGGAATACATATTCTGCAACTGTAAAGTACGGAATCAGGATTAGCAAAACTGCCAAAAACACCACAATTGGTGTATAAATCTTGGCGAATTTGCGTATGAACAACTCAGTCGGTGCTTTGCGAGCCGTTGCATTCTGTACCAATTCAAGGATACGTGCAATGCTGCTTTCCCCGAAAGGTTTGGAGACTTTTATTTCTACCAGACTTTCCGAACTTACCATACCGGCCAGCACAATTTTACCACCAGCAATGGAGCGCGGCTTACTTTCTCCAGTGAGTGCGGCTGCATCAAAGGCGGCATCGGATTTTCCCAACAGGATGCCATCCAACGGAACGCGCTCGCCTGGCTTTACCCGGATAGTGTCGCCAACCTGTACAGTGTCCGGAAACGCCTCTACAAATTTGCCCTCACGCAGCACGGTCGCACGATCAGGCCGCACGTCGAGCAAGGCTTTTATATTGCCTTTGGCGCGTCGCACGGCTGCGGTTTGGAACAGTTCCCCTACTGCGTAAAACAGCATTACCGCTACTCCTTCTGGGTGTTCGCCGATGGCGAATGCGCCGATAGTTGCGATGCTCATCAGGAGAAATTCAGTGAAAAACTCGAGCTTAGATCGGAAGAG
>JALHPW010000666.1 GCA_022842255.1 Saprospiraceae bacterium
CTTTGGTAAAAAAGCCGCTGTGTACGATTTGCTGCAACAAACCGCCCGTGCTTACAACCAAGATATGGGAATTACCTCTACGTATGAGCCATTCGATACTTATTCCGGCTTTGAAATTGACATGGAAGTGAATAATCAGACGGTGCAGAATGTGGTATTTTACCTGCGCACTCTAAAAGCGCCGATTCCCCGCGACACAGATGAACCGTCAGTGGCAATAGGTAAATCCCTGTTTGAAGAAATCGGTTGCGCCAAATGCCATCGTTCTACACTTGTTACTGGTCCCTCCACTATTGGGTCATTGGCCAATCGGGTATTTCAACCTTATACAGACTTGTTGTTGCACGACATGGGGCCTGAACTTGACGATGGATATACGGAAGGTTCGGCCACGACTGCCGAATGGCGTACCCCGCCGCTATGGGGTCTTGGACTTTCTAAAAATTCGCAAGGGGGGCAATACTACCTTTTACACGACGGACGGGTGCAAAGCATTGAGGCTGCTATCCTGCTGCATGGCGGTGAAGGGACTCAGAGCCGCGCGGCGTATCAGTCACTAAATACGGTACAAAAAGCCCAGTTAATCACATTTTTAGAATCGCTTTGAATCCATGGAAAGAATAGAATTTATCAAAACCTGCTGCCAGGCAGGGCTGGGGCTTTGTCTCACCACCTTGCTGGGCGAAAGTTGCAGCAGTTCTATTTATTTTGCGCAAGCAACGGTGGAAACGGACAAAATCAGTGTTCGCAAATCGGAATTTCAGTATCTGAAAAAAGAAGAGGTGCGAGAGCGTACCCACATTTTTATTAAAACGGCGAGCGCCGAATTTCCGATATGCCTTTACAAATCCGCAGATTTATATACCGCTTGTTTGATGCGCTGCACTCACCAAGGCTGCGAAGTGGAATTACAGGGCAATCGTTATGTTTGTCCGTGTCACGGTAGTGAATTTAATACGAAAGGTGATGTGCTTAATGGTCCAGCTGACAAATCGCTTAGAACTTTTAAAACTACACAGGATGAAACGTTTATTTTTATCTGGCTGGCTTGAACAAGGTCGCCATACTCTATTGTTCGGGAGCATGCTAATGGTGGGGACTATGATGGCTCAGACCGACAGCACTTGGTTAGTTCGCGTAAAGCCCGTGTCAGACTCCATACCAGTAAAAATGAATATGGACGCGGTGTACGACCGCCCTTTTTTACAAATGGGCAAAATTCCCGTTGCGCTCGGCGGTTATGTAGAAGCTAATACTGCTTGGTTCTCAACTGATGGTGTATCGGACGGATTGTCATTTCAATTGCCTCGATTGACAATGTTCATGTCGTCGAGCATAGCGAGACGCATCAAATTTTTTACTGAAATAGAATTTGAGGAAGGTGGGCGGGAAATCAACATTGAGTTTGCCTCAGTGGATATTCAATTTCATCCTGCACTGACATTGCGCGGCGGTGTGGTTATGAACCCTATCGGCGCGTTCAACCAAAACCATGATGGACCTAAATGGGATTTTATCAGTCGCCCTGTATCAGCAACTCAAATGCTGCCAGCTACCTGGTCAAATGTAGGTTTTGGGATGTATGGCAAGTTTTACAGGGACAACTGGACTCTGGGCTATGAAATCTATCTGACCAATGGTTTTGACGACAATATCATCAGTAACACGGAAAACCGTACTTCATTGCCTGCCTCAAAAGAGAATCACCAACGTTTCGAGGAGAGTTTCAATGGGCAACCGCTGTATACAGGCAAATTATCATTGCGCCGCCACAACGTCGGAGAAATTGGCTTTTCTTATATGGGAGGAGTATTCAACAAATTCCAGGACGACGGCCTGACGCTTGACCGGAAACGTTGGCTAAATACATTCGCGGTAGATTTCAATACTATTCTGCCGATCACAAATACGAAGTTACTTGGTGAATGGGCCTGGGTATCGGTAGATGTACCGGATACATATGGTCAGCAGTTTGGTAATCGCCAACACGGAGGATTTGTGGATGTAGTGCAGCCAATATTACGCCGGAAATTATTAGGCTGGGACAATGCAGTGTTCAGTGCTGTTTTCCGCTTTGAGTACGTTGACTGGAATGCAGGGACCTTCCGGGAAACCGGAACCAATATTGCTGATGACTTCCGTGCCTTAGTGCCGGGCATCAGTTTCCGCCCCACGGCTCAGACTGTCTTGCGGCTAAATTATCTTTATGAATGGCAACGTGACATTTTGGGTAATCCACCAGCAAGGACGGCGGGTTGGCAGTTTGGGATGAGTTCGTATTTTTGATTGTGGTACCTGCGATTAATTGCAGTAATCAAATGAAAGGAAGTAGATGTCCTTACCGACATCCATATACATGTCCAGAGCATGGATGGATCTTTGCACTGTTCAAATGGTTTTTACCAAAATATTTAAGTTTAGAAATTATACGAAGTACGACCGCTTATTGCAACTAACTTTAGGTTACCGATTTAATGAGAGCGGGAAAAGCTTGAAGACTATCAAAACGGAATACGGAGAAAAGGATTTTTGAAGTCAAATACATCTATTATCGTTTTTTTACGATAAACTTTACTCTGCCCTTGCAAGTGTCAAATATGCAATCGTATTTTTGCGATGAAATTTTGAATTACTTGCTATGGCTTCTCCTAAACTCGCTTCCTTCAGCGTCGAAGAAAACAAACTTGCTGAAATGGCAAAGGCTTTGGGGCATCCTGCCCGCATCGCTATCTTAAAAGAACTTGTCCGGCGTAATTCCTGCGTTTGTGGTGAAATTGTCGAGGTGCTGCCCTTGGCACAAAGCACTGTTTCCCAACATTTGAAAGAATTGAAAGACGCCGGGCTGATTCGAGGCACGGTGGAAGGTGCGAAATCCTGCTATTGCATCAATTGGGAAAATGTTCTTCACCTGCAAGATTTGATCGAGATCGGAAGAGCA
>JALHPW010000667.1 GCA_022842255.1 Saprospiraceae bacterium
TGCCAATTTTGACTTTTATCCCACACGCTATACCTTTGGTGGGTATGCGTAGATGCCACCGTTATAAGAAATTAAATAAATCAAAGAAAATGAAATTTGATATTTCAAAAACTGTATTCATTGTTTGCATAACCTTAATCGCGAATATTTGCTCTGCGTGTTCATGCCTTAATATGCCCAGGACTTTTATTAAAAATATAAAGTCAAACCAAGTCATATTCGCAGCAGAAGTAGTAGAGCATGTAGATTTACCCAACACCGAGCATAAATATTATGCGTATCATAGTCTAACTAAACTGGTAGTTTTCAAATGGTATCAAAATAGGATGAAGCTTGATACCATATATTATGTAAATGGTGAAGGTGGTTTTTGCCTGGAGTCAATACGTGGCTATAAACCTGGCGAAAAATTGATAATTAAATCCGAAAACTCTTTTTTTCAGATTGACGCAATTTATGGCCAAAGTAGTAATGAGCATGTATCTTCATTTGTAAAGAAGTATTCTGGGAAACCTTTCATAGGAAACGAAATTTGCGATATTAGTATCTTAAAATATCTCAAAAATAGAGTTGTTGGTAACATATCAATAAATTATCAGGACAAGAGGTGGAAATGTGTCAAGATTACAAGAAAGTTCAGTAAAAAATGGGCTGAAAACTTACAAAACAAAATGATCAATGGTTCCCAAAAATTTCAAAAGATGAGTTATAATCGGTTTAATAAACTAATGGCCCGAAAATGTACCACTTATAACAATGCACATCATAACTATACTCCTTAATCGGTCGTGCAGCAGGGTTGTGTTCAATTAACTGTGTCAAGTTGTTTTGCATTGACTTGACACAGTTAATTGAACACAACCACCTCATCTCCAAAACTGTTCGGTTTTTGGCATGTCCTCCAAGAGCGACCGGGTTTGCTGATAACCTTTCTCGATCACTTCTTTCCATTTTGACCAGTCGAGTAGTCCGTAGCCGCGTAAATCCATTTCTATATACAAAGACACCTGCTTTTTCGATATTTCTTGCCGTTGCACGCTGTTCAATGTCAGGGAATTCATCAACAAGGCCGGCATTTTGGGCAAGCGATACCGGTGTTTTCTGGTAAACATGTTCAAAAATATTTCCCAGGCCGATGGCACGGTTTGGATATCCACCGAACGCGGTGATTGGGCCGACAAGGCAATCGCAATCACATGACGAACGGGTTTCTCATACATGGCCTCTATGGGCAGGTTGTCCAGTACGCCGCCGTCCACATGTAAATGGCGGTCAATGATTACTGGAGGGAATACCCCCGGAATGGCAATGCTGGCTTCTACTTTTTGCCTGGCCAAACCGGTATTGTGCACTTTTATGGAGGCCGCCGAATAATCCGTTGATACACAATACGTGTTCACCCAAAAATCTTCCAAGTGCACGTCGTTGAGCATGTTTTTCAGGTATTTCCGCATGTTTTTGCCCTTCATCAAGGATAAAAACGGGAAATGGTAATCGCTGGAGGTAACCTTGCAGTCAACGCCATGCTGACAGAAGCCGCGCACCTTTGGAAAGTCAAAATCGGTAACCGTCAAGCCCATGCCATACAGGGCTCCGGCGCTGGTGCCGCCCACAAAGTCAAATTCCAAACCTGCCTCCATCATGGCTTTGGCTGCGCCCACGTGTGCTGCGCCTTTGGCCCCGCCGCCGCCCAACACCAGCCCAACGGCCTGGTGCGTGATAATGCGGCAAAACCGCCGAATGTCGCGGTCATTGTGTTTGCGCACATGCAAGTGTAAATTAACGGGGCGTTCTGCAAGCCAGCGCTGCGTTTGGCTCGGAGCATCTCCGTTTTCAGGATGCAGCAGCAACAGATAGATTTTTTTGTTGAGTATGTTTTCGTTGTAGATGTTCAACTTTTGCTCAATGGCATACAAACTGCTGGGAGCATAAAATTCGGTTGCCACCACCACCAGGTCGCAATAGGTGAGGCACTGATTGGCCCATTCTTGATTGTCTTCATCACAAACAAGGATGTTCAGACCCTCACTGTTTTCCATTTCCTCAAAAATGGCATGATGGTCTTCTTCAGTGCGGTTTTCCGGACCGTAAACGCTGACAGGCACCTTCATGGCAGCCAGTTCTTGTTTCATTTGATCTGTCCAGGGGGTAAAATCGTTGTCCGGTTGCAATTTAATCAGCGCCACGTTTTTAGGGGCTGCTTCCAATCGCTGTTGAAACGCCTGGCGCCGCATCCGATTGATGACAAACTGGGGCAAATTGAAGGCAAACTGCGGATTGTCAGCTACCAGTTTTTTGTAATCTTCCTCATGAATCTCCAGTACCAACGATTTTCGGATAGCCACAACGGATGCGCTGCGCGGGTCTTTGGTATAAAGGGCAAATTCGCCCACGGGCTCACCCGCCGCGATATCGCCCAACAAGCGGGTCCCTGCATCGGTTTGTTGTATCACCCGAAGCCGTCCCGACAAAACAATGTACAGGGTGTTGTCGGTATCGCCTTGCTGAAACAAAAATTGGCCGGTCTCAAATAGATGAATATTGGCCGCAGCAAATACCTGCTCCAATTGAGCGTCCGTCAGTTCGCCAAAGAGTTGGGTAAGGTAGGGTCGATAATGCAGCAGGTGCTCCGACATTTTTGTTTTTCGGGTTCCTGTAAAAGGCTGGGTGAAATCGTACACAGTGGCAGATTGAAGGGAGAATAGATGTGGCATGGTAATATAGGCTGTCCAGTGATGCCACAAAAATGGGGGAAGCAGGCAGCAGGTGCCTTGCCCTATTGTTTCAAAAACTTGCCCTGTGGTTACATATTGGGCAAACATGCCTTCTGGTTACAGGCGGATGCCCTGTGGTTACACAACCTGGCTGGGGGAAATGCCAAATCTTTCCTTAAAAGCGCGGGAGAAATAGCTCTCACTGGCAAAACCTACC
>JALHPW010000668.1 GCA_022842255.1 Saprospiraceae bacterium
GGTCCAATTTTGTAGCACCAGAAAATCGTAGGTGCCGTGGAGCAGGATAGCCACCAGCAAACCTCTAAAAAGCAGGTGGTTTCGCTCTTGCGGCTCAAATTTGGCCAAACCTGCATAATAGCCCACCGGAATTGCAAAAACCAGGTGCGCTGGTACGGCAGTAAAGGCACGCAAAAGCGCCGTTTCGGGGCCAAAAATATCCAGGTAGTAGCAGTTTTCCATGGTGGCAAAACCCATGCCTACCATAACCGAATATACAATGCCGTCGAAGGGTTCATTGAAAAAACGCCAAACAAACGCCCCAAAAACCAAGGCCAGCCATTTCAGGATCTCTTCTGCTGGGGCAATGGCTCCAAAAGCCAATAAACCGGTCAGGATAGGATCGCGTTCGATTTCACCTACCAATGGGATAAATTGTTGCTCCACCAATATCGCTGGATACGTGAGCGCGGCCCCCAACCCAAAACACCATACCAATGGCCCGAGCGACTCGCGTTCGTACTTATCTGCCCGATACACGCCCCAGCAGATGAGCAATCCTGGCAAGGCCGCTAATATGAGTAGGTAGGGTGACACCTTTTTTGAGTTTAGAGTTGACTATTGACCGTTGACTATTGACCCGTTAACCGTGGACCGTTAACCATTAACCGCAAAAGTCCCAAAACGAATTCAAAATCTCTACTGTTTCTTCCGAAGATTCAAACATTGCCATATGCGCGGCCTCTGGTAAAAGGTGTAGGTCGCTCACCGTTGGCAACAATGCTGCTTTTAAGGCCTGTTCGGGTGGGACGAGTGTATCCAGCTGCCCCAGCAAAAAAAGTACGGGGCAAGTGATATCGCGCAATGTTTTTTGATGGTCGCGGCGACTCAACATGGCCTGAAGGGCAGCGATGATGCCTAGTGGACTTTGTTTTTTCCCATTGGAAATCAACGCTTCCAATACATCCGGATGGTCCTTCAAAAAGCTTTCCGCAAAAAGGTTTGGGAAAAGTTGGGCCACGTACAAATCGCGTTTTCCCGCTTGCAGGGTCTCTATGCCACGTTGTCGGGCTGTTTTTCGCTCCGCGGTATCTTCAAAGGGATGAGAGTGAAAAAGCCCCAACCCCGCCAATTTTTCGGGCCATTGAGCGGCAAATTCCAGGGCCGCATACCCACCCATGCTGTGGCCAATCAACACGCATTGCTCAATTTGTTCGGTCTCCAAAACCGCCTTCACCGCCTCCGCGTACGATTGCATGTCGGGTAAATGAGGAAGTTCCGATTGGCCAAACCCAGGCAGGTCAAGCAGTAGGATGGAAGTTGGCTTCAACGAGGACTGTAGCGAAGCCCAAAGCGAGTGGTCTTCACAAAAGCCATGAACCAACACCAAGGGAACGCCAGTCCCGCGCGCTGCCCATGCGTAGGCGACCCGGTTTCCGTGTTGGGTAACGCAATATTTCATACGGCTAAGGTACAATGGCTACTTAAAATCCGAGATTATAGGTTCAGATGCTGTCAAATTCCAGCGTTTTCCGACTTTTGCCGCCTACATTGTTCCAATTCCAAAAACATGGACGTATTTACCGCCTTATTTCGCGAGATTTCACGGGCGCTCAGCCCGGATTTGCCCAAAGATTTGGGGGATTTGAACTCCCATCTCGATTTCGTGCTTCCCAAGGTGATTCCGTATGGTGAAGACCTTCGGGAAACCCATTTTTGGTTAGACAAACGTTGGAAAGAGATTCGGGACGAAGAAGGTTTTCACGAGGCACTTTTGCATATTTTTGGACAAAATGGGCAATACATGTTGTCGTTGGATGGCAATCTGGAAAATGGAACCTGGCAACAATTGGGAGAAGAAAACGCACTTATCCTTCAAATGGGGGTAAAAAAGGAGCTTTTTGACCTGCGTTTCCTCAATAAAGAATTTATGGTACTCACCAAACACGGCGACCAGGCCCGAAAAGGGCTTCCCCGTTTTATCCTGCTCGCGCACGAACCCATCACCCGAGGCCGTAGAGGCGAAGCCCTCGATTGGCGCAACATGATGGAAAAGATGTTCAACGTGTGGCGCGAAAACAGCCTTAGCATCTGGGCCTGGATTTTCTTCCTGTTCTTGCTGGGTGCTATTTTGTATGCCTCTTTTTAACTTTTGACCTTTGGCTGTTGACTATTGGCAGTCAACGGCCAAAAGTCAACAGTCAATAGTCAACAGTCAACAGTCAACAGTCAATAGTCAACCATCAATCACTATATAAATGCATTTACTCGACTGGGCTGTCCTAATTGGGACCCTTGCCTTCATTGTTTTGTACGGGGTTTGGAAAAGCCGCAAAAGCGTCAGTAATCCGGATGATTTTCTAGCCGGAAAACGCGACTTGCCCTGGTGGACCATCGGCTTGAGCATTATGGCTACCCAGGCAAGCGCCATCACCTTCCTCAGTACGCCCGGTCAGTCGTTTTCAGATGGGATGCAATTCGTGCAATTCTATCTGGGGATGCCCATAGCCATGCTTTTTTTGGCGTTTTTCGTCCTGCCAATCTATTATAAATTACGGGTTACCACTGCCTATGAGTACCTTGAACAGCGATTTGACCTTCGGATGCGCTCGCTCACGGCTGTACTTTTTTTGATCCAACGAGGCATGGCAGCGGCCATCAGTATTTTGGCGCCAAGTATTATTTTGAGCGCAGTGTTTGGTTGGGATTTGTTGCTTACCAATTTTTTCATGGCGGTTTTTGTGGTGATTTACACGACTTCCGGTGGGAGTGCTGCCGTAAGCCGAACCCAGGAGTTGCAAATGACCGTGATGTTGGGAGGACTGGTCCTTGCTTTTATCCTGATTGTCAGGGCATTGCCGCAAGGGATGGGGGTGTCGGAAGCTTGGCAATTGGCAGGTGCAACCGGCAAAACCCAAGTGCTCGACTGGAGTTTCAGCTGGAACGATC
>JALHPW010000669.1 GCA_022842255.1 Saprospiraceae bacterium
GGGCTTGTCGTTGATATAGGCTACGGTCGTGGTCAGGTTGGACATAGTTTATATCTTTTTTTGCTTGGTGAAGCAGATTTGTTGTTTGCTTGGGGTTTGCTGGTTTTTCTTGGCGGGGCCCCCAGCCCCTGAAGGGGGGCTAGGCTCTAAAAGTGCATTATCAATTGATAATCAATGGATAATGCACCGTGTGCATAATTGATCGATTGATTATCAATCGATTTTGTACTCAACGGAATAAGCCCCCCTTCAGGGGCAGGGGGCCCCGCCAAGAAAAAAGAACAAACCAACCCTTACCTAAAATACCCTCCAAGTTCCTCCGGAAAATAATGCAAAGCATTCTTCACCGGCAAGGGCAAGCCACCACCCAGTGCGCAAAGCGATCCTTTTTCCAGGGTATCAATGAGGTCGTTGAAGAGCGTTCGGTCAATTTTGTACTCGCTGGTCCGCGCTTTTTGCAGCAGTTCCTTGCCGCGCACCGAACCAATCCGGCAGGGGAAACATTTTCCGCAACTTTCGTGCGCCGTGAAGGCAAACAAGTGTTCCAAATATTCCACCAAGGGAAAACGCGTCGGAATGCTCAAAATAGAGGCATGCCCGAGCAAAAACCCATTGGCCGCAAAGGTTTCAAAATCTATGGTCAGGTCGCCGACCTTGCTCATGGGCACGAGTCCGCCGAGTGGACCGCCGATGTGGAAGGCCTTGACGGGTTCCTTGTGTCCGCCGCCGAGTTCCTGGATCACCTGCGACAACGGTGTACCCATGTCCACCTCGTACAAACCCGGACGCTTGAAATGGCTGTCGAGGGAAAGCAATTTCGTGCCCGAGGATTTGGCCGTGCCGATGGCTTTAAACGCTGCGCCGCCCCCTATTAGTACGGCGTAGAGATTGGCCAGGGTTTCCACGTTGTTCACGGCGGTTGGTTTGCCAAACAATCCGTATTGCACCGGGAATGGCGGACGGGTGCGCACTTCCGGCCGCAAACCTTCGAGGGAGGACAACAAAGCCGTTTCTTCCCCGCAGATGTACGCGCCCTGGGCTTTTACCACGTGCAGTTTGAAATCCACCGTTTCGCCATTGGCTTTTTGGTAGGGGAAAAGCCGGTTGAAGGGCTCGATGGCTGCGTTGCAAATCTCGATGGCTTCCGGGTATTCGGCGCGGATATAGACCACGCCCTCCTGCGCCCCGCTGATATAGCCGCTGATGGCCATGCCGAAAAGCACCAGATGCGCCCGTTCTTCCAGCAGGAAACGGTCTGAAAAGGCACCGGGGTCGCCCTCATCGGCGTTGCAGACGATGTATTTATGGTCGGCGACTTCCTTTTTGACCCCGGCGAGTTTGATGCCGAGTGGGAACCCTGCCCCACCCCGTCCGCGGAGACCAGAGGCCGTGATTTCTTCCAGCAGGGCGTCGCGGTCGCTTTCCAGGAGTTGTTGGAGGGCTTGCAGACAGGTATCGGCATTGGGAGCGGCCGTGGTGAGCAGGCCTTTGCCGATGGAACCGATGTGGTAGCGGTCTTCGATGCTTTTGACCGCGCCGGATTTCAGCTGCGCGAGTTGGGTAGCGGCCTCGCCGGAGTAGTTGAGCCCCTTGTAGTGGAACGCGCTGTTTTCGTAGCAACGGCCCAGGCAGTACACCTCCCCGATTTCGGAGGGTTCAAAATGCTGCTCCAGGGTGTTGTGCAGGGCGTGTTGTGTGCCCGCGAGCATACAAGCGCTGCCCGCGCAGGAGAACACCTTTTTGTTGCTTTTTTCCGGGTTCAGGAAGTCGTAGAAGGTGGCTGCGCCATAGACATTGGCGTTGCCGATGAGGTATTTTTCCGCCACAGTGTGCAGTACCTCCTGGTCGAGCCCCTGGCCCTCGGCATGTGCTTCTGCTAGATTTTCGAACAGGTTATCGTCCAATCCTTTGCGAAACGACAGATTTCTGACGTTTTTCGACATATAATTTGTTGGTTAAGGCTGGTTGGAAGAGGAAGTGTATGAATTTGATTTCGACCTTCAAAAGTAAAAAGTGTTTTGGAAGTAGCGAGAAGTTTGTGTGGTTTCGGCAGATTTTGGACGAAATGGGGGTTTGGGGAATGCCGGATGGCGGACAAAAACCGCCACGATTCCCTAAAAAGGCCAAAAATATTTGGCAAAAGCGCGGTAAAATCAAATGTCCAACTTATTTTTGTCCGAAATAATCTAACTGCACGCTGATGCCTGATTGCCAAATGCCAAAAAGATATATGCCTCCTGTCCGTTTCGTGCATTTGCATGAGCGCTCAGGGGGCATTTTACATTGGCAGCTTACCTGCAACGGACGACTAAGTAAAAATCAAAAATTCACGTAGTCGTTCGTTGCGGGTAAGCGATAGTTGGAATCAAATAATAAAATTAAACATATTATTTGATTGTGGTTTGGGAAAAGTAGAAAATTGGTCTAGATGAGACTTAAGCGGGGCATCCGCTTAAAAAGTCACGGTTCGTTTTGGCTTCTAAATATAAGGTCAGTGCTTCCTATTTAAAAGTCCAGGTTTCGAAAAATTTTTTTAAACAATACGACTATGAAAAATTTAATTATTTTATTTTTCTTCTTTCATACTTATTCTTATTCACAATCAAGCTTTGATGTCCGAAACACCTCTTGGGGTATGACAGTTCAGGAAGTTATTGAATCAGAAAAACCTCTAAAATCCCATATTGAAGGAAATGAGTTAAACTACTATAATGTTGAAATTGGTAATAGCTTGACAGCAAGAATTATTTATTCTTTCAGAAATGGGCGTTTATTTGGAATTAAATACATAGCATATGGCTTCTGTCCTACCCCTCGAAAAGCGGTACCAAAAATAAGTAGAGAAAGTTGAACACCGTAACTTTCACACTTAAAACGGATTACCATGCGAAAAAGCAGATTTAATGCCAGCCAACGACAGGC
>JALHPW010000670.1:0-2561 GCA_022842255.1 Saprospiraceae bacterium
TTGCATTTGTCCTTCTTCCAAGGAAGTGACGATACTTTGTACCTTGAGGTCATTGAGTTTGAGTTTTTCCTTTGCCATACGAGAGTGATTTGAAAGTGATTTGGAAACAAGAATTTTTGATGGACTAAAGTTACTCACACAGTCAAAAGTAGCGTTGGACATTTTTTTGGAAAAGTCAGGTTTCTGAGGGGGTATTTATTGTTGGATATTTTGAAGTTTATGGTTGAAAAAGTAAGGGTTAGGGTTGCGTTGCCCTAACCCTTACTTTTTCAACTTGGAAGATGGTTGTCAAAGTCAGCACTCAAAACTCAACCATTCAACTTTTTTAGCTCCATTTTCAAATCCCGCAACGGCATGGATTGGTAGGCCATGCTCGTAGCCGATTCGCCAACCTTTATATCTTGTCTTGAAAATTGCGCCATCCCATCTTTGATTTTGATAGCCACGATGGATATTTTCTTGCCTTTAGGTAGTCCACTCACGAGGTAACTCCCCTCAGAATTCCGATAGAATGGCAGCATTGAATTGATGTCCGTGCAAACCGCATACATGGTAACCTCTTCGGTTTCACGCACTACCACTTGCATTTTTTCAGCAGGGTCGTTGTAAAAGCGGTCGCAATTGATCCAACCCAGCTGGCTAACCGAAGCAACGTATCCCTTAAGCGCATAGTTCGCTTGTTCGGGCGATTGTGCAGTGAGCAAGACCCTTTCCTTGATTTCTGCCTGTAGACTATCGGATATATTCCGGAGGCCTGTATTCTTCAATATTTGACTAATTATATTGCCGGTAGTATCCGCCGGAATCGAATGGTATGCCCTGGAACGAACATAGCCATATTCTTTGTAGGTATCCATCACCTTTGTTCCAATGATACTTTCGTACAAATTACCAACCACTTGAGTGTTTTTTCTGACGTTATTGGAGAACCCGCTGCTGAGCAGCATCCACGCTGTTTGCTCCTCAGCAGCCTCGTCAACCGACCAATACAAATTGCTGTAGGTTTCATATTGTTGAATCGTTTTTGCCTTGGATTTTAATGTTTTGGCCAAAGCTTTGGAATAGTAATGGACCCGACGCTCACGCTCGTATAACATGATGGACTGCAATCGAAATTTCAACTCGGACACCCAATCCTCATGCTCTTTTACATGCCGGAGCTTGGCTTTTTCATAACCCTCTAAATTATGCCGATAGCGCTCCTCCAACTGAATATATTTGGCTGAATCTCGCGTATAGCGTGCCATTTGTTCGTTGAAATAACCCTGAGCTTTCTTCAACTCTTTACGATTCAAGCGAGCGGCCTCGCCCCCTCCGGCAAACATTTTTTGAACACTCTCCCATTCTGGCTTTTTCGGTGCCCGTGGTTTGTAAGGCGCTACCGGCAACTTGGGCTCTGGTGGCATTTGCCCTTTGAAGACGGGCAAAGCTGGGCTGGGATATTCTGGCACTTTGATGGCGGCGATTCGCTTGCCTAGTGCTGCATCAATTGAAAGTGTTACCCTGCTAGGTTTCAAGGTTTTGCGGAATTTTTGTCCGGCAGGTTTCCAATCCACCCCGCCATTTGCTACGGGCTGGGCGTAAAACAATTCCATGCTAGGGTCGAAATTCCCGCCGTTCGGGATGGATACCGTGAGCGAAGCTCCCTCTGCCAATTGGAGTTCACGGCCCTCCGACTTGGCAGTGATACAAACCATGCCCCCCGTTTGCAAAATCTGACCGTTGCTCATGGTGGTAAGGTTGTGCAAAATAAAATCAGATGGGTCGTAGGCCTCTTGCACAACAAGGTCTATCTGCCCAGAAACGGCGGTCCCATCCTCAAATACAAAGGCATTGGCAGGCACGATTACCAAGGTTCCCCTGGCAGCCGTTACCGTCTGCTCCTGTCCAGCCTGTATGGTCAACACCTGCTCGGTGTTGGCCGAAAGCCGATCTTTCAAGGCCCCAAAATCCTTGAAATAGAAAGCGTTGATGGCTACATCCACGCGTCGGCTCTTCTGTCGGCCCGCATCGCTGGGACCTGCGGCCTTGCGTTCGCCCCAGTTTTGCACGGAGGTTTTGTCGGCAATCAAGCCCTTGCCGGCGAGGTAGTTTTGTACAGAAGCGGCACGGTCGGCCGCCAGACGGAGGTTGTACTGCGCTGTTCCGCGGTCGTCGGTAAAAGCCTCTATATTAACTTGATAATCAGGGGCTTGCAGCAATGTCGGAGCAATAGCGTCCAAGGTTTTCCGTGCGTCCTCGGAGAGTTCGGATTGGTCCGTTTCAAAAAAAATGGAAGCAGTGGAACTGGATGTTTGGGCAGGCAGGAATGCACTCACAAACAGGAGCATTAGCAGAAGGAAAAATTTGTTCATACAGGGAAAAGTTGGGTGAGGAAAAGATTCATTGGCTGGCATGATGCCTCAAAAGGGATTTTTACACACTAATATTGCGTCTTCGATTTTTTTAGCAATTGCACTGTTTCAAAAAAAAGAAAACGCGCCAAGGATTGCTCCCGGCGCGTTTCTTCAAAAATATGAATTCAGTTTACTGTTAACGCTGTACTACAAACTTCTGGGTCC
>JALHPW010000670.1:2571-2904 GCA_022842255.1 Saprospiraceae bacterium
GTCCGGAGTCCTGCATCCGAACGAATTTCCATTTGATACATACCGCTGGCCAATTGGCCCAGGTTGACTTGCTGGGCAAAATCACCCTCGGCCACCTGACCAAAGTCGCCTTCCATAACCAAGCGTCCAGTCAGGTCGCGTACCGCATATCGAAGCGATTCGCTTTCGGTCAGGGTCAGTCGTACCCAGAGGTCTTCTGTTGCAGGATTTGGGCTGAGCTGCATGGCAGAAAGTTTTGACTCCAATTCGTTGGTACGCACAAACACTGGAAGCGGGAAGGTAAGCCCGTTGGTAAGCGCGGCCCACAAACCAAAACTTGGGGAGCTACCGAGC
>JALHPW010000671.1 GCA_022842255.1 Saprospiraceae bacterium
GGGGCTGATTCCCTTGTTGGCCAATTTGAAGCGGTATTTTGGTGCATTGCAAATCAAGCACCACATCGGAATTGAGCCGCACGCCATATTTAAAGAGCATGTCCTCCAACTTCAATTCATAAGGCGTGGATATAAATTTCCCACCCAAATTCATGCTGTCGAGACTGGCGTCCATCTGGTCGAGCAACCAAAGAACGCGGCCACCATTCATGGCGTATTGGTCAATCTTGAACTTGTCTTTTTCGGAAAAAGGGCGGCGTGGCTTGGCCACCACGAGCAGCGCACAGTTTTCGGGCGACAACTGCACCACGGAATCGAGCGTAATGCGGTCGGTGTCGTAAAACTGTTGGAGGCCGCGTTCCAGATCGGTGGTTTGCAGGTCGGTGAGTTCGCCGTGTTCGCGGGTGAACAGGATGATTGGACGTTTAGGGGAGCGCAGTTTTTTGATAACGTTGGCAAACTTGTATTCCAACAAGGTCACCGAGTTGTTGATCACTTCGTCGGGCGAGAGCGAGGGTGAATTGTTTTCCAGCAATTTCACCACCATTTGACGTCCCCCGTAATGGAAAATCGCCACTGGATAGATCAGTTGTTGCGAGCTTTCGCCCATATCCGCCACGCGGAGGTTAAAAGGCACGATACCGTCTTCTGCTAGGGCCTTTCGGGTTTCGTTCACCTGCTCCACGGTGCCCACAGAGGGGTTTTCAAATTGGTAATCAATGTACCCACTCTCCGAACGGAAGTCGTCGAGCATTTCCTTGGTAGCGGTCTGAAGCCGTTTGAACCCTGCCGGGAAATCGCCATCCAGCAACACCCGCACGTACACCCGTTCTTTCAGGTCGCCCAAAAGCGCCTTGGTGGGTTTGGTCAGGGTAAAACGTTTTTCCTCCGTGAGGTCAAGGTGGCCATAAAAGGAGTTGGCCACGATGTTGGCAAACAACAAGATGCCTGCGAACAGGCTAAACTGCAAGAGTGATTGTGTGCGTTGGGAACGGGACATGGTATAGGCTGTGGGTTTTGCCGGAGGGCAAAAGTACGGACTATCCAAACGCTAACCATAATTCTGTTGTATTCGACTTTTTTGTGTGTTTTGGCGTACGTTTGAATCCAATTTGAGGGTTTTTCCGCAAATCCGAAGCTTTCGAGGTAAGATTTTGCACCTGGTTCCGTTTCCCCTAAAACAATCAAACCTTTCAACTCCATGTATCAAAAAACGGTAAGCCTAGAAAACGCAGACCTGCTCCTGATTGAGTGGGCCAAAAACCTTTCCAACCTGACCATCAAAAAAGAGGGGGTCGTCATTGGGGCCATGCAAAGCAAGGACGAACTAAAACAGGGTCGGCGCTTTGCCCTACCCAATGGACAATTTATCACGGTTGTTTATTCCGAACATGGCCTGGAGGTGTGGCAAAACGGCAAAGAACTCATGAGCGGCGCAAAAAGTGGCGACACCAATGGGGCCGCTGCGGCTTTTGGCGGGATGGTATTGATTGGTGCGGTACAAGTGATTTTTGCGGTCATGGCCTATTTCGCGACGGAGGAGCCCAATATATTGGGCGCTGCTCTTTTTGGAAGCCCCGGCCTTGTGTTGCTCGGAATGGCCTTGTGGTCAAAACTGTCGACCAACAAAACACCTTATATCATTGCCATCGTGGTTTGTGTGTTTGACCTTGTTTTCCTTTGGCACAACTTGTTCGGGGTCATCCTGCTGGGCGGCTTGATTTATTACCTTACTTTGGCGATAAAAGCTGAGGTGCCACAGCCAGCAAAACAGGTGTTCAGCGACCCCGACGCTCCTTTGGACAGCAATTTGTAAACATGACCGCACATTCCGTACTTCCCAGACTACTCCCGGGGCTTTACTTCCTGAGCCTTGTTTTTTTGTCTTATGTGTTGGATTTCAACGGGTTGTACGGTCAGGATGCCCATGAATACTTGCGGCAAAGCCGTGCCATCTTTGACCGGTGGCAGGGCTTTGCCATTGCGCCTCCCGGCATGGGCGACGCAGAGTTTGCGGGCGGTTATCCATTGGTGGGAGCGCTGCTGCGCTGGGTGTTGGGCGATTCCGTTTTGGCCATGCAAATGGTGTCGTGGCTGGCCGCAGCGTTTGGGTTGTGGCTATTTGTGCGGCTGTTGACTGTACTTGCCCCCGGAGCCCGGGTGGAAAGTCGCTGGGCTTTTGCAGGACTGGGTGTGGTGCTTTGCCCGACGTTCTTGCGGGCCGGGTTGACCAGTATGAGTGATGCTTTGGGACTTTTATTTGCTTTGGCGGCGTTCTTTTATGGTATCCGGGTTTTTGAACGCAAACCATTGAGCAACGCTATTTGGGCGGCGGCTTTTGCGGCCATGGCCATCAGTACACGGTATTCATTGGCTGCTTTGTTGCTGCCCTTAGCCGTTTCAATAGGCTACTTTTTAGTGGAAAGAAAAAAGTGGTTGGCTTTGTTGGGCGCGGTTGGGGCAGGGGTTTTGGCTTTGCTTCCCCATTTTTGGCTCAAAAACGGGGGTGTTGAAAATCCGCTTGGCCATTCGCTTTTACAGGATTGGTCGGTGTTCAATTTTTTCAAATCCAGCTTTACCACGCTCAGCGGAATGGTTTCTTATTCCTTGCCCAACGGATTGTACCTTTTGTTCCCGCTAGCGCATCCAGGGTTCTGCCTTGTGCTTTGCGGCTTGTTTTTCTTGTTCAAAAGGACCGACCTGGCCCTCCCAGAGAAAAAAATCTTGCTGGCTTGTATCCTGGTGTACCTGCTGCTGCTGGGCGGCTTGCCCCACCAAAACCTGCGCTACCTGCTTCCGGTGTACGCTTTATTGCTTTTGCTGCTGTTTCCTGCCTGGGACCGATTGTATTGTTACGGGTTCCTGTTTTTCAAACGGTTGACGGCTGGAT
>JALHPW010000672.1 GCA_022842255.1 Saprospiraceae bacterium
GGTGAACCCTGGCAACTCAGGCGGTGCATTGGTGGACGTGAACGGGAATCTCATCGGAATAAATTCTGCCATTGCAACCCCCACCGGTGTGTTCGCCGGATATTCCTTTGCGATTCCGGTCGACCTGGTGAAACGTATCGCCGACGATTTGATCAAGTATGGTGAGTACCGTCGCCCTTATTTGGGAGTAAATGTGGCCACCATGGATTCGCACGTGTCGAAAGTGCTGGGAATCCCATTCACCCAAGGAGTGGCCATTGAGAGCCTTGACCCCGAAGGTTCAGCCGCCCAGGCCGGTGTGCAGGAAAACGACGTGATCACCAAAGCAAATGGCAAAACGGTGACAACCAGTTCTGAACTAATGGAGCTTATCGGGCGTTCTAAGGTAGGCGAGACCCTGACACTCAATGTAGTAAGAGAGGGAAATTCTCGAGAAATTCCAGTTAGACTGAAGACTCGAAGCAACAATTGACAGATTTTGCCGTTTTACGGCCTTCTAAGATAAAAAGTTGGTTTTTCGTTTTGTTTTGATGTGCCGGCCCTTGCGCAATGCAGGGGTCGGCTTTTTTTATGGAAAAATACTCCGTCCGCGAAATCTGACAATTCCATTTCCCTTGTTGGCTGTCTCTTTTGCAACTTTGCACCCGCTTGCCATGCCAATGTGCCCTTACTGTGATTCGATTTGCACATTGTCACTTTACAAAATCAATAATTTATGAACAGAACCCTGGTTTTAGTGGTGCTTTTTCTCGGATTGGGAGGCATCGCTTGGTATGTCATTTCCAACAAAAACAAACAAACTGGTACCCATGTGTCGTGGGACATGGATTTTGCAGTTAAAAAACCCGAAAACATAGGTAAAATTTTCATCGCCGACCGAAAGGGGCGCACGGCCAACCTGGAACTAAAAGGAAATACCTGGTATTACAACGATAAATACCCGGCACAACCTTCAGCGGTAAAAACATTGCTGGAGACTATTTCAACCGTAAACGTGCTCAACATCCCGCCCAATGGGTCGGTACCCAGTTTGGTCAAGGAATTGGCTGCAGTGGGCATAAAGGTGGAAATTTATGACAAATCGGGCAAAAACCTCAAAACCTATTACGTTGGGGGCGTGACCAACGACGAGCGGGGCACCATTATGATCATGGACGGTTCTGAGCAACCTTATGTGGTACACATCCCGGGTTTTATCGGTCAGGTGCGGTTACACTATCTTCTGGGGGATGATGAATGGCGTGACAAAGCTATTTTCCGAGAAAAACCAGAAGATATTCAGTCGGTGTACGTGGAATACCCCCAACGGAAAAACGAATCGTTCAAACTGGAAAAAACCGGTGAGGCGACCTACGATGTCCAACCGTTTTTTGGTACCACTACGACCATGAAAACACCCCGGCGAAAAGGCGTTGCAGAAGCTTATCTCGTGCAATTTGAGAGTTTGGTGGCTGAGGCATTTGAGACCCAAAATCCCTTGCGCGATTCTGTAAAAGCGCTGGTCCCATTTGCCATAGTAACGATGAAAAAGGCCGATGGCGCGGAGAAACTGGTTCGTTTTTGGCCGGTTGAGATTGAGCACCGCCGCGATAACGGCAATCCGTATGTGGCCAGGTACTTCGCGGACGTAAACAACGACGATTTTATGCTGACCCAAGACCGGGTGTTCGGACCGCTGTTCCGAGGCTACGGATTTTTCTTTGAAGGAATTCCGGAGAAGAACCGCTTGCGGGATTAGGGGCGGGGGCGGTTTACGGTGCACGGTACACGGTTTACGGCACACCGTGCACCGTAAACCGTGTACCGTGCACCGTAAACCGTAAACCGCTATTTGCCGCGTTCAGGATTGTCCTTGAGAAAACTTTTCCAGCCTGTGTAGGATTTTTTCCCGGCTAGGCCTGGGCTGCTGGACTGATACCAGTGGCAGAGTGCGGTGGCCAAGGCATCGGTAGCATCAAAGTATTTTTCAGTAAACTTGGTGTGTAGGATGTTTTCGAGCATTCCGGCCACTTGTTCTTTGGAGGCATTGCCGTTGCCTGTGACTGCCCGTTTGATTTTTTTGGGCATATACTCGGTAATCACTAGGTGGTTGACCATGCCAGCCGCGATGGCTACGCCTTGTGCCCGGCCCAGTTTTAGCATAGATTGCACGTTTTTGCCAAAAAAAGGCGCTTCAATGGCCATTTCTGTCGGACGGTGCTGGCGGATAATATCCTGCACTTGCTCAAAAATATACCGAAGCTTAATGGTATGGTCGTCGCTGCTGATGTGCGCAAAGGTGACTACGCCCATTTCTACCACTTTGATTCCCTTTTTGTCTGCATCAATGACTGCAAACCCCAGTACGTTGGTACCAGGGTCGATGCCGAGTATGCGCTTGGGCGCAGTCAAAATATCCACTTTTTCTAACTATGATGTATGAAGTATGATGTATGATGTATGATGTATGAAGTATGAACTTGCACTCCGTTCATACATCATACATCATACATCATACATCATACTTCATCGTTAATTACATGATTCGGGTGCCTTCAGGAATCATCGCTCCTTTTTTGACCACGACCACGCCGTCGCGAATGACGTATTCGTTGGTGTCGATATCCGGGAGGTGATCGCCGCCTTTGATGACGACATTGTTGCCGATTCGGCAATCCTTGTCCAGGATGGCGTGTTCAATATGGCAATAGTGGCCAACGCCAAGCGGGATGTCATCGTGTTGTGTGGCAATTTCCTGCAAGGTTTGGTACACATCATTACCCATCACGATGGAGTCTTTGATGACGGTATTTTCGCCAATTCGAGAGCGCAAACCGATGATGGAACCTTCGATTACGCGGGCATGGATGATGGAGCCTTCGGCAATGAGGGCGCGGTTGA
>JALHPW010000673.1 GCA_022842255.1 Saprospiraceae bacterium
CATTGCAGGCAGCAACGAAATCCGCTATACCGTACTGATTCCAGGCAATGTCATGCAAATTGACCTGCAACCCCCGCTCAGACTCGAACTGGCCGAGCAGGATGGCCAAACGCTCCCCATTTCCCAACAAGGCCGAAACGCCTATTTTATTGAGCTGAAAAAAGCACAACCCAAAGGCTCCAAACAATCACTCACGGTATGGTATTCCGGTATTCCCCAAGAGGCCCGAAACGCACCCTGGGATGGCGGGTTTAGTTGGAAAACAGACGAAAACGGAAAGCCATTCGTCGCCACCTCTTGCCAAGGACTAGGGGCAAGCGTATGGTGGCCCTGTAAGGATCACGCCTATGACGAACCTGATTCTCAGGCGATTTCCGTTACGATTCCCAAAGACTTGACCGATGTGTCCAACGGACGCTTGCGCAAGGTGACGGACAATGGCGACGGCACCCGGACCTTCGATTGGTTCGTGTCCAACCCAATCAACAACTATGGGGTGAATGTCAATATTGCCAATTACACCCACTTTGCCGACACTTTTCAAGGGACAAAAGGGGTTTTGAGCCTCGATTATTACGTTCTACCCCAGGATTTGGAAAAAGCCAAGGTCCAATTCCAACAGGTAAAATTGATGCTCCGAGCATTCGAACACTGGTTTGGCCCCTACCCTTTTTATGAAGATGGCTACAAGTTGGTGCAAGTACCGTACTTGGGTATGGAACACCAAAGCTCGGTCACGTACGGCAACCGCTTTATGAATGGCTACCTGGGCAAGGACCTATCGGGCACGGGCTGGGGCTTGAAATGGGATTTTATCATCATCCATGAGTCGGGGCATGAATGGTTTGCCAACAACATCACCTATCGCGACATCGCGGACATGTGGGTACACGAAAGTTTTACCAATTATAGTGAGGGACTTTATACGGAGTATCATTTTGGGAAAGAAGCGGGTGCTGCCTATATCCGGGGTACCAGGGCTTCGATTCAGAACCGGGCGCCCATCGTCGGCTATTATGGGGTCAATTCGGAAGGCTCGGGCGACATGTATCCAAAGGGCGGAAACATGCTGCACACCATCCGTCAGGTGATAGACAACGACGAAAAATGGTTGGCCATCCTACGGGGCCTGAACCGCGATTATTACCATCAAACCGTATATGGTTCGCAGATAGAAGCCTATATCTCAAGGGTTTCGGGTAAAAAGCTGGACAAGGTTTTTGACCAATATTTGCGCAACACGGAAATCCCGGTGTTGGAGTACCAAATCAAAAAAGGCAAGCTGAAATACCGTTGGGTAAACTGCGTGGAAGGTTTTGACATGCCCGTGAAAGTGACCTTGTCGGCGGGCAAATACAGTTTCATTTACCCAAGTACCCAATGGAAAAGCACACGTTGTAGTTTGCCCAACAAAGATGATTTTCAGGTGGATGAGAATTTTTATGTGAAGGCAATTCGGATGTAAATATGTTGGCCGATACACTGCGCATGTGTGGCAAAGTTACATTTGCCTCACAAAAGAAATATTTCGGCCATGACAATCGCAGATTTTACGCCCACCCTTCTCCATGATGTGAAACCTATAAGGTTTTCAAAACCTTATAGGTTTACCGTCCACCTAATATCGTTAGCATTAGTCATCTTTGGCGTGGCATTTTGTGCCATAGACGTGCGAGCCCAAACCCTGCGCGGTACCGTCCGCGATGCCGACAACGGCGATGCCGTAACGGGTGCAACGGTGGTGCTGCAATTCAGTCGCGGCGGTGCGGCACCCATTTCCCTGGCCACGAGCCCGACCGGCGAGTTTGTGTTTGAAAAAATACGCGCTGGCTACTACTCTGTAGAAATCAGCGCACAAGGCTTTGAAAACCAAACCATTGTGGAGGTATTCGCCACCTCGGGCAAGGAACAGGTGCTAGACATTGCCCTTCGCCGCTCTACTGCCCAACTGGCCGAAGTAACCATCCTGGCCACGCAGCCCGGCCGTCGTCCCCTACTGCCACTAGGTGAGATACCACTTACCCGCGACCAGACGATGCGCTTCCCGGCCATGTTTTTTGACCCTGCCCGACTCGCCGCTGCCTATCCGGGTGTGGCGCAGACGGACGATGGTACCAACAGCCTCAGCATCCGTGGCAACAGCCCGGCTTCCGTGGGTTGGCGACTGGAGGGTGTGGACATTGTGAACCCCAACCACTTGCCCAATGCTGGTACTTTCAGCGACCGGCCCGCAGCAGCCAGTGGGGGCATTTTGATGTTTTCTGCACAATTGTTGGACAATTCTTCCCTACTCACCGGGGCCATGCCTGCCGGGTATGGCGACGCGCTGGGGGGCATCATGGATATGAATTTGCGGCGGGGGAATAACCGCCAGCATGAATTCACGGCACAGGCTGGGTTGGTTGGACTGGATTTGGCCGCGGAAGGGCCTTTGTCCCGTCGATCGTCAACCGTGGACCGTAAGCCGTCAGCGTCGTACCTGGTCAATTACCGCTATTCGACGGTGGGATTGCTCGGCCAACTGGGCGTTTCGTTTGGCGATGAACAAATCAACTTCCAGGACCTGTCTTTCAACCTGAATTTCAGTGGGAAACGCGGTGGACGCTGGTCGCTGTTCGGGCTGGGCGGTTTGAGCGAAAACATATTCCGTCACAAAACCGACACCGCTGAAATCAAAGCCTACAAAGATTTCTTCGACATTGATTTTGAGTCCAAAACGGGAGTTTTGGGGGTATCGAATTGGTTTTCGTTGTGGGAAAACGCTTGGATTAAGACTACCCTGGCAGTTTCAGGGCAGACGAGTGAAAGAGTTTCTGTTTCGCCGATATTTTCACAACGTGGAAGTTTTGACAATTTGGATGAGTCAAAGTACTC
>JALHPW010000674.1 GCA_022842255.1 Saprospiraceae bacterium
GACGATTTAAGAATTCTGATTGTTGATTTTTGATGGCACGTTGGAGCGCCTGTGATTGCAGGTAACGAAATGTCGGCATTTCAGCACTGATACCCAGATTATTTGTGCCCTAAATCTCTCACTCAAAATGTCAGCCTGAACGGGTAGGGAAGATGCATGAAAATTGTCGTGCATCAATAGCCGCAGCGCGGCGCAACGTCTGTAGCAACCCATTCAAGCAAAATGAAAGGAGGTGCAGAGCACCGGAACTCCGGGTCATGTTCCGGTGCTCTGCACCTCCAGGGTAACCCCTGCTTTTCCGCTACAGACGCCACGCCGCGCTGCGGCTTTTTACCACACCTGTTCAGGTGTTTGCCCTGAGCACGAACAAGTACATCAACAATCAACATTCCACATTCATGTATAATCCTCACTCGCTCCGAAGCGATTTCACCGGGTTTGCCAAAGCCGCTTTTATGCTCTGGAAACCAATGGTCAGGAAGGCAATTCCAATGGCGACCAATCCCGCCACGGCAAACATCCACCATTGAATATCAATACGATAGGCGAAATCCGAGAGCCACTGGTTCATGAAGTGATAGGCAATGGGGGAGGCCAGTAGAATGGCCAATGCCACGAGTTTCAGGAAGTCTTTGGCGAGCAGGCCTGTGATGCCCACCACGCTGGCGCCGAGTACTTTGCGGATGCCGATTTCCTTGGTGCGCTGTTCGGCAGTAAAGGTGGCCAAACCCAACAAACCCAGACAGGAAATGAACAGGGCGATCATGGTAAAGGCCGAGATGATATAGGCCAGCACATGATCGGAAGCGTATTGTTTTTGCAGGTCGTCTTCCAAAAACGAACTTTCAAAGGGAAGGCCTGGAAGCAACTTTTGCCAAATGGCTTCAATCTTGCCCAAAGTAGCCGCGTAATCGGAGGTTTTCAAGCTGATGATGGCGTTTTGGTGGTCCGTTGTTTTTGCGTACAGGAACCCATAAGGTTTGATGCCCTGATACAAGGATTCAAAGTTGAAATCGCGCGCCACCCCGATGATTTCGAAGGTGTTGGTGTTGTTCCCGAAGGTGGAATAGATTCGTTTCCCGATGGCGTTTTCTGTTGTAAAGCCCAGGGTTTTTATGGTTTGTTCGTTGACAATCAATTGGTTGAAGGTGTCGGTTTGTACAAAGCCCCGTCCGGCCAACAACTCGATTTTCATGGTTGGAAGGTAATCCTCATCACATATCGTATAGCGCAATAGTTTCATCTCGTCCGGTTTGCCGCCATCGGTGTACACCCCCATGTCGCGGGGCGTAAACTCGCCGAGTTTGGTGGTGGTAGCGCCCACGGCCTCCACTTCGGGCAAAGCGGCCAATTCACGTTTGAAATTGCCGATGGCCGCCCGTGCTTCCTCGGTATGGAAGGGCACCGCGATTTTTTGGGCCTTTTCAAAACCAAGTCCCACTTTCGACAAAAACGTGAACTGCTGCCGGGCCACCAAGGCACCTGTGATGAGGGCAATGGCGACCACAAATTGAAGCGTAACCAATCCGCGGCGCAATCCCGCAGCGGTTCGGTTTTTATCACTCGTAACCATCCCTTTCAACACCTTAATGGGTTGAAAACCACTGAGGTAAAAGGCAGGATAGCTGCCCGCCACCAATCCCGTTATCCCGACCAGGGCGGCAATCATCATCCAAACGCCCCCATCCCGAAGCGGCGAAAACGCCACCTCTGCCCCGGTCATTTGGTTGATCCAGGGCAGGGAAAGCGCCACCAACGGAACAGCAAGGGCGATGGCCAGCAGGGACAACAGAAAGCTTTCCCCCAAAAACTGTCCAACCAGTGCCCCGCGCCCAGCCCCCAGCGATTTTCGGATGCCGACTTCCTTTGCGCGCCGACTTGCGCGGGCCGTGGAGAGGTTCATAAAATTGATACAGGCAATGCCTTGCACCACCACGGCAAGCAACACCAGCAAATCCAGGAAACGGCTGCTGACAGTAGGGGAGAGCTGGTTGCGGCGATCGCTGCGGGTGTGAATATCGAGCAAGGGTTCGAGGTGCAGGACTTTTTTCATGCCCATGGCCCGGAGCTGGTCGCCGCCGTGTTTTTCCAAAAAGGCGGGCAGTTTTGCTTCGAGGGCCGCTGCATCGGTTTTGGGGAAAAGTTTGACGTAACCGTACACGAAGTTCTGACCGGCAAAGGAGCGGTTGGGAATCACGAACTCTCCGATAGCGCCCGAGCGCATGGACATGTAAAAATGCCCGTTGATATGGCTTTTCCCGGCCGAGGGGTCCATGACGCCCGTGACCCGAAACTCGTGTTTCCCAAAGCGGTTATCGATGGTAAGATTTTGACCTATAGCGTTTTGTGCGTTGCCAAACAGCTTTTCAGCTACCGGCAAAGTAAGCACCACCGTAAAAGGTTCGTCCACACATTTGTCCCGCACCCCGGCGGCAAACGGGAAATCGAAGACCTTGAAAAAGGTGCTGTCCACGTAAAATCCCTTCGTTTCGTAAAAGGTGCGGTTGCCAGCCCGCAGCACGAATTGGTTGACCTCCGGAGGATCCACCAAGCGCGTCCAGGCCTCCACATCGCCAAAGTCCTCAGCCATGGTAGGAGCGATGGGCGGCGACACACAGGAGGTGTTCAAACCGTCGCCGATGCCACTTAAGTCGCTGACAATCCGGTAGATGCGTGCATGGTCGCTGAACTGCTGGTCGTAACTGCGGTGGTCGCGGACGTACAGCAAAATGTACAGGCAGCAGACGGTGCCAAGTGCCAGTCCGGCGAGATTGATGGCCGAATAACCTGGGTTTTTGCGCAGGTTTCGGAGGGCGGAAAGGAGGTAGTTTGACAGCATGGTAGGGTATGTATCCCGGAACGCTGCTCCGAGG
>JALHPW010000675.1 GCA_022842255.1 Saprospiraceae bacterium
AGCCCAGGTTGGCGGCGGCAACGGCGGCTTCGCACCCTGCGTGGCCCGCGCCCACTACAATCACGTCGTATTTTGGAAACATTTTTTTGTCGAAAAAGAGTGCAAAGGTACACCTTCTCCCGACCTACTGCAAACAGGTCATGCTTACACATGCTAAGTGGGCATGGAATTAGGTATAATTGAGTTTCGTTTCCTCTTTTTCCGAAGATTCAGGATGTATCCGAAAAGGGCTATGTTGAGCAAAAAGCTTAGGATGAACTTTTCATTGTATTCCACAAATAGCCAAAACTTGGCCTCAAAAGATAAGGGAGCAGGATTGGCAGGAATATCCTGAGCCGGCGGAGGCGGAGGGGCAGGCTTGACAACCGCTTCAGGGGTGGTGATGCTTCCCAAAAGCGCAATTTTTGCATCATCGTGGAAGTTTTTGGCCTGAATGGTATCTATTACAAGTCCCTTTGCAAGGTTAATCAGGGATTTGGTTGGGGTGTGCATTCGATTGTAATGTCCGGTTCCTAGTTGGCCATTCCAGTTTTCTCCCCATACCCACACGTCCCCATCTTTATCGGTAGCGATGGATTGAAAACACCCACCACCAATATCCTCGACTTCTTTCAAACCCAGCTGGACCGGGATAGGACTGTTGGTTTCATTTCCATTCCCAAGCATCCCGTTTTCGTTTCTGCCCCAGGTCCATACACGACCGGATTCATCCAATGCCAGGGTGTGCCAACTTCCGCAGGCAATTTTTTTGATTTTAGGCAGCCCTTTGACTTGTACGGGAAGCAGCCTGTCTTCATAATCACCAAGGCCCAACTGGCCATAAGGGTTATCGCCCCACATCCAAACCGTGCCATCGGATTTGAGGGCCATCGAGAAATGCCATCCGGTGGCCACCTGGACGACGTTCGACAGGTGTTGGACTTTGATGGGGCTTGCCCTCAGGACGGTCGTATTGTCGCCCAATTGCCCATACACATTGCCTCCCCAAGCCCAGACTTTCCCATGGGTATCAAGTGCCAGGGTATGGTACCCAACCGAGGCGATTTGAACGATTTTTTCCGGGCAAAGCACCTTTTGCGGGATTTCGGAATGCTCTCGGTTCCCATTGCCCAATTCCCCGTAGAAATTATGTCCCCAACTCCAGACCTCCCCATTGGATTTCAAGGCCAAAGAGTGCCAGTGGCCGCCTTCGATTGCAACGACCCCCTGCAACCCATCTACCAGCTGAGGGTAGCAATAATCAATGGGAAGTTCGGCCCCTAATTGACCATAATTGTTCCAGCCCCAGGTCCACACGTGCTGATTTACATCAATCGCCAAAGAGTGTTTATAGCCCCTCGAAACAGACGTAACTTTGGGTAGGCGGGTCACCTGTACCGGGTAAATCCTTTTGGTAAAAGTACTATCGCCCAATTCCCCATATTCATTGGACCCCATGGTCCATACGGTTCCGTCTTTGTCTAGTACAATGGTGTGTTGGTTTCCACCGTCAATTATTTGGCTGTACAAAAAAGGGATGTGGGCCAACATCAATAAGCTTGCAATCAAGTTTTTCATGGCAGAAGATTGTTGTGATTTGATATTTTATACAAATGTTGTTTTTTACTATTGAAAAAACTCAACATATCTTCCATTGCGCCAGTTTGAGCAAAAACTCATCGTACCACCGTTACATCGCCTTTTTTGTAAAGTTCCATCTCGCGCCCGCAGAAGGAAACCCTTGCCCACATTTGCCAAACAAACACATCGGTACCGGTTTGTTTTGTGCTGAAATTTCCGAGCCAACCCTGTTCCAGGGTTTCCGTTTCGTACACCATATTTCCCCAACGGTCGTACACTTCCATCCGATAGTCGAGCAGGCTCAGGTTTGCACCAAAAAATGGACGGAACATCGTATTTTCGGTCAATGCTGCCAAAGGAGAGAAGCTATTTGGCACATAGACCAAAACGGTGTCGCCAGCTGCATCGGCCCAAGCCACCGCTGCTTCGCGTCGAATCGACTCACACTCGTTGGAGGCTTCTATCCATACAGGCCCGGCGTTAGTCACCGTGACGGAAGGGGATTGCGCCCCATTCCACCAAAGCAGCTGTAGGCCCGTGGTATCGCCGCCAATACTAGGTTGGAGCGTAATTTGAGTGCTGTCGCAAGGGATTACAATGACATTTGGCAGTGCGATTTCTAATACCGGGGTGGCCGGTATTTCCACGGTTTTTTCAAAAACACAACCATGTTCGTCGCGTACAAAAACCAGCTGCGTCCCGGCAGCAAGCGGCGCAAAATTTGGATTGCTTTGATAAGTACTATTGTCGAGTGAATAGCCTGTGGGCAAACTACCGCCAGGTGCCACCGCAATAGAAAGTGAACCAGTAGGCGAATTCGGACAGGAGGTTTCGGGGTACAGCTCAAACTCAAGCTCCGGCCAAGCCGTTACCGAAATCGTAATGGTGCTGTCGCAACCCTCTGAATTGATCAGTTGGAACGTTCGGGTTTCTCCTATCGCAATTTCTTGATTTTCAAAAACATACACCTCGCCGGGACATACTTTTTCCTCAAACAATTCCAAGGAACTCGACTTCTGAAAAACCGTGACGGTCACCACCGAATCGCAGCCCGCAGCATTGGTCAGTATAAAGTCCTGGGTTGTGTTTGCTGAAAGCACCACGCCTTGATAAGTGTAGGTTTCGTTGGTACAAACCCCGAACGAAAGGTTTGAATTGGAGGTTGGCAATGCCGAAACGCTCACCGTCAGCACCGAATCGCAGCCCAGCCAGTTCGTCAAATTAAAGTTTTGCGATTGACCGACGGCCAGGTCCACGCCGTTGTAGGTGTAAACGGCGTCAGGGCAAACGCT
>JALHPW010000676.1:0-2460 GCA_022842255.1 Saprospiraceae bacterium
GGAGGTGACCGTGAAATAGGCCAATCGGGTTTCGATGTGCTTGTTGATTTGCTCGTAGAGTCGATGAATCAACTGTTCGCTATCGGTTTCTTCTGCCATGTTTTGCTTGTTTTTGCCCCTGGTTGCTTTGTTTTTATCATTTAGACAGACCAAGAGCGCGGTGAATCCATGCAAATATAGTCTTGCCGCTCACTTTTTACAGTGATAATTATCAGTGAGGATTACAATACAAGTCATGTGCATCCAAGGGCGTTTTCGGCCAACTTTGTTGAGAAAAACGAATCGCCATGTCTGAATACATTAGAAATTTCGCTGAAATATCCATCCTTGATTTGCCCTTGGTGGGCGGTAAGAACGCCTCACTGGGGGAGATGTTTTCCCAACTTACCCCCAAAGGTATCTTGGTTCCTGACGGCTTCGCTATCACCGCGATGGCCTATCGGCTTTTTTTGGAGGAGAATAAGCTGAACCAGCCCTTGGAATCTTTGCTGGCTACCCTGGACAAAAACAATTTCTCCAACCTGAATGAAATCGGGGAGAAAGCGCGGGAAATCATCCAAAATTCCCCGCTACCGGTGTCGGTGGTATCCGAAATTCAATCGGCCTACCGCGCACTCTGCGAGCGCGAGCAAGCCACGGTTTCCTTGGCCGTGCGCAGCAGCGCCACCGCGGAAGATTTGCCTTCTGCCAGCTTTGCGGGTCAATTGGAGAGTTTCCTGAACATCACTGGAGAAGCCGACTTGATAAGCACCGTGCACCGCTGTTTTACCTCGCTTTTTACCAACCGCGCCATCAAATACCGCGAAGATCAGGGGTTTGGAAACGCGGATGTGGCCATTTCCGTGGGGGTGCAAACCATGGTGCGCTCAGATTTGTCGGCTTCCGGTGTAGCGTTCACGCTCGACCCGGATACTGGTTTTGACAAAGTAGTGGTCATCAACAGCATTTACGGTCTTGGCGAAAATATCGTTCAGGGGCGCTCCACGCCCGATGAGTTTGTCCTGTTCAAACCACATATCGATACGCAATTCAACCCGATTTTTCAGAAAAAAATGGGGGAGAAAGAATGGACAATGGTCTATGCCGATGTTGCCCAAAAAGGTGCTCCCGTAGAAAATTTACAAACTGCCGCTGAAAAGCGCGAGGTGTTTTCGATTACAGACGCCGATGTCCGCACGCTTGGGAAATGGTGTGCCCAAATTGAACAGCATTACCAAAAACCAATGGATATCGAGTGGGCCAAAGACGGCATTTCAGGCCAATTGTACATTGTGCAGGCCCGTCCGGAAACAGTCCAAACCAAAGCAAAAACGCAGCGCAGTACCACCGTTCGGACCTTTAATATTCTCAAAAAAGGCAAAAAACTCGCAGAAGGTATCGCATTGGGTGAAAAAATAGCGTCCGGTAAAGCCCGCCTGCTTCGCTCGCCCAAAGAAGCGCACTTGCTTCAGGAAGGTGAGGTGCTGGTGACCGATATTACCAACCCGGATTGGGATCCTATCATGAAACGGGCGGCAGCCATCGTGACCAACAAAGGTGGCCGCACAAGCCATGCCGCCATTGTAGCCCGCGAATTGGGCACCGTGGCCATTGTGGGGAGCGGCGATGCGACCGACAAAATACACGACGGAGAAGAGATTACGGTTTCTTGCTCGGAAGGGAAAACAGGTTTTGTGTACGCCGGCAAGGCAGAATGGACGGTGACAGAAAAGGACATCTCCAACCTGAAAATGCCCAAAACGGCGCCGATGCTGATTCTAGGCGACCCCTCGCTGGCATTTCAGCAGTCTTTTTTGCCAAACCGGGGTGTTGGGTTGCTGCGGATGGAATTTATGATCACGCACTACATCCAGGTGCATCCACTGGCCCTGACCCGTTTCGAGCAACTCACCGACGAAAAGGTAAAAGCCGAAATCACGCAGCTTACCCGGCATTACCGGGATAAAAAGGACTTTTTTGTGGACAAACTCGCGCAAGGGGTAGCCACGCTCGCGGCAGCATTCTATCCACAGGATGTAATTGTGCGCATGAGCGATTTCAAAAGCAACGAATACGCCAACCTCATCGGTGGAAAACAATTCGAACCCAATGAAGAGAACCCGATGATTGGCTTCCGGGGTGCCTCGCGGTATTACTCCCCATTGTACAAAGATGGTTTTGCACTCGAATGCAAGGCGATGAAAAAAGTGCGCGAAGAAATGGGGTTCCACAACGTCAAATTGATGATTCCCTTCTGTCGCACCGTGGAGGAGGGCAAAAAGGTGGTGGAAACGATGCACGAATTTGGTCTGGAACGCGGCAAAAACGGCCTAGAAATCTACGTCATGGTCGAAATTCCAAGCAATGTGCTCATGGCCGAGGAATTTGCCGAAGTGTTCGATGGTTTTTCCATAGGCTCCAACGATTTGACCCAACTCACCCTCGGCCTCGACCGCGATTCTGCCTTGGTCAGCAATCTCT
>JALHPW010000676.1:2470-2850 GCA_022842255.1 Saprospiraceae bacterium
GCGGTGATGCGCCTGATAGCATCTGCCATCCGAACCGCCCGGCGAAAAGGCATCAAAATCGGGCTCTGTGGCCAGGCACCCAGCGACATGCCGGAGTTTGCGCAATTCCTTGTCAATGAAGGGATTGATAGCATTTCATTCAATGCCGATGCATTGCTCAAGGGTATTGAAAACATGGTAGAAGCCGAAGCTTCAGACTCGAACGAGGTTTTGCATTTGACTGAAGAAATGCCTCGGGTGGAGCGCGACCACACCTATGTGGAAATCGTTCCAGCCCACCGCTCCGAATCGGAGCAAACAGAAGTGGATTTGGAGTTTTACAAATAAAATAAGCGTTTGGCTAAACCTAAAACAATTGGTCATGAAAAAAGTAATGGCAC
>JALHPW010000677.1 GCA_022842255.1 Saprospiraceae bacterium
TGACATACCTGGAAGCTGATCCGATACACGCTTATGAGCTCGATAAAATTGCACATAAAGCCATGCGCACCCTCTCCGGTGGCACCCGCCAAAAGGTGAGCGCCTGCCTCGCATTTATGTTTGACCCTGATGTGTTGGTATTGGACGAACCGACTGCCGGGCTAGATCCGGTAGCTTCTGAGATTTTAAAAGAAAAGATACTGGCTGAAAAAGCGAAAGGCAAAATCGTGCTGGTCACCTCCCATATTCTCAGCGATTTGGAAGAACTCACTACCGATGTGATGTACATCATCGAGGGCAAAGTCCAGTTTTACCAGTCCATTCATGAATTGAAATCCCGAACCGGTGAGGACAGACTCAACCGGGCCTTGGCACAGGTGATGAAACAAAATGCTGCCTAAAGTACCCCGGAACTCCGTTCCGGGAATACCGAACCTACCCCCGGAACGGAGTTCCGGGGTACATGACCCTATGCTACGAATCATTAAATACGTCCTCTACGACATCCTGCAAAATCGGATCGTCATTGGCTACACCCTGTTTTTGGTGGCGGTATCGCTCGGTTTATTTAACCTGAGTGGCGACCCAACAAAGGGTTTGGTTGGTCTTCTCAATGTGGTACTGATTGTTACACCTTTGGTGAGCATCGTGTTTTCCACGATTCACTTTTATAACGCTTCAGAGTTCATCGAACTGCTTGCCGCACAGCCCATTCGTCGCAGCGTTATCGTGTGGAGTGCATTTTTGGGATTGTCGGTCGCAATGATATTATCGGTACTGATAGGTATTGGTATCCCAGTCGTGCTGTTTGCGGCAGGTACTACAGGGCTGACGCTCGTATTGGTGGCGGCGGGGCTTTCTGTCGCCTTTGTCTCCATAGCCTTGTTGGCTTCCGTACTCACCCGCGATAAGGCAAAAGGCATTGGGGTAGCACTGTTGCTCTGGTTTTACTTTGCATTGTTATACGACGCATTGGTGTTGTTCCTCATGTTCAGCTTTGCAGATTACCCGCTGGAAAAGGCTATGGTTGCGGTCATTGCGCTTAATCCCATTGATTTGGCCCGGGTAGTGGTGCTGCTGCAAATGGATATTTCTGCCCTGATGGGCTACACGGGTGCTTTGTTCCGGGAATTTCTTGGAACAGGATGGGGTGTCGGGTTTGCCGTTATCGTGTTATTGCTGTGGATTTTTGTGCCGATAACAGTAGCGGTACGGGTATTTAGGAGAAAGGATCTTTGAAGGGAATGCCTTAAATTGTCCCTCCTCTCGACAATACCACCCCCAAAAACGCCATCACCAATGCCAGTAACAAATTGATGCGGCCTGACCAACGGGCCAGAAGTTTAAAGCTTTTGTTGTCGCTCACTTGCAATTCTTCTAGGGCTTTTCTTCCAAACAGGAAATCATGCGTACTGCTAACCAACGATATTCCTATGAATATCAGCAGTTTCCAGCTTACCAAGATGCCGTAATCACTCCGGCTTAAAAATGCCCAAGTGAAGGGCATTCCCCGGAGGTATATATTCAGCAAGCCTGTGGACACTAAGCCGACCAGCGCAATCCATCCATAAAATCGAAATTTCATGCCCGTTTTATACAGTATGGCTATTCGATCGGGATGCTGTTTGATTTCCGGCAAAATTACCAGTGGAAGAAATAACATCCCGCCAATCCAGAATGCGGCTAAGATTATGTGAAGGAAGACGGAGCTGAAATACCAGATACTCATGCCGCAAATTTACCCTTTTCCATAGCAATCGCCTTTGGGAACAACAGGTTGTTCTCCAGATGAACGTGCTGGTGCAGGTCTTGTTCGAATTCATTAAGCTTGGCAAACAGTACCCGGTAGGAAGTGCAAGCATCTATGGGTGGCGTGTAGTCGCTGCTCAATTGGCGAATCATTTCGAGGCTGCTGCCAGCAGATTCGTGTTCGGCCTCCATCATTTGGATGGGATTTTCGATTGACCCAAAAACAGGTGTGGGGATGGTTTTCCCATTTTGGTGAGCAATGGCCATTTGCTGGATGTAGGGGAAAAGGATACGTTCTTCTTTGAGCATGTGCATTTGAAGTTCTTGTGCCACAGCATTAAAAAGTTGAGCAATTTTAATAAGTTCTGGATGACGTTCGCCATGAACCCGGGCCACTTTGTTGGTCAATTCATATAGTATTGGCAACGAATCTTCCACATAGCGGTGGTGACGCTCTACGATGTACTCAGACAGCCTGTCTAAAGGCCAATGCCCAAAATCTTGTTGAGGGTTGCTTGGTAAGAGGTCTAATTGGTCCAACTCGTTTTGAATGGTTTGCAGGTCAAGGCCTTTTTTCCTGCATATTTCTTCCAAAGGCTTTTTGCCTCCGCAGCAGTAATCGAGGCCATATTTTCTGAAAACGTCTGCTTTGCGATAATCTGCCACCACCATTTCCCCCACAGTGAGGGGCTTTTCTGCAATTTCCAAAGGGAATAAGGGGTGTTGTTCTAGCGGAATCATAAATAAAAATTTTAATGGTTAATTTTTGTTGTGAACCAATTAAGCAGTCCGTGTACTTCGGGCTAGTGCCACATCCGGCGAATAAACTATGAATTGTTGGCTACATTTTTCCTACTTCTACGTTCTTTGTCGGTTACAATGTCCCGCATTTCGCCCGCCTCATGTCTTGAAGCAAAAAAAATCTACCTCAACAATTCACAGCTTATTCGCCGGATGCAGCACTAACAATTTCAAGGCAAAATTAATATTTAAGAGTATTTTGTCTTTTAATGATAAAAAACTTTACAAAATATTGACAATCAGCTCTGTACGAAAGGCGGTTGATGCATCGAAATGAAAAATTTTAGTCATTTAGCC
>JALHPW010000678.1 GCA_022842255.1 Saprospiraceae bacterium
AAAAGCTTGGGAGCTTTGGGCCGCGGACGTGCCCAAACAACATCGGGCGAAGGTGCTGACCTCCGGTGCAAGCCAGGCGCTGCGCCCACCGTTTTTGGGCGCATGGTTGCAGTTTTTGGGATTTTTGCTGCTTCATCCCGTTCTTTCTTGGCAGCACCTCCAATACCATTTCCCTAAAATCGGTCTCCTCCGGGCTTGCCATCGTTTGTTGGACGACTACAAAATCTTGCAGGCGAAACCCGATCTCCTGCATTTTGAATTTGGGACCGGCGCCGTGGAAAAAATTTACCTTAAAAAACTGCTGGGCTGCAAAGTCTTGGTGAGCTTTCGAGGCTTTGACCTCAACTTCTTCCAACTGGGGAATGACCAGGTTTACCAAGCGGTTTGGGAGGCTGCCGATGGTTTTCATTTTCTGGGTCATGATTTGTTGGAACGGGCACGACAGCGTGGTTTTGCGGGAGACAAGCTCATCCGGCTCATTCCGCCAGGCATTGATTTGGCGCTGTTTAGTCCATCGCAAGCAAATACCGATGCCCATTCAAGAGAATTCAAGGTGGTGAGCGTCGGTAGATTAATTTGGAAAAAGGGATTGAATTTTGGCCTGTTGGCGTTTTCAGAATTTTTGAAAAAGGGCGGTCGCGGAACCTACCATATCATCGGCGAAGGCCCTGCTCGGGAAGAATTGGACTATTATACAAGGGAATTGGGCATTGCGGCAAACGTCGTTTTTCATGGAAAATACTCGACACAACAAGTACAAAGCCTTCTAAATCAATCCGATGTGTTCCTGCACCCCGCTGTTTCAGAAGGATTTTGCAATGCAGCCCTGGAAGCCCAGGCCATGCAATTGCCCGTGGTTTGTTTTACAGTTGGCGGCCTGCCCGAAAATGTGGTCCACGGCGAAACTGGCCTCTTAGCCCCCCTTGGCAACTGGCAACAACTCGCAGCCTACATACATCAACTCTGGGCCAACCCAAGCCAGCGCTTGCAAATGGGCGAAAAGGGTCGGCAACGCGTGGCCGAAATGTTCAACGTGAAAAAACAAATTGCAGCATTCGACGAACTTTATCAACAGGTGATGCAGGCATGAACCAAGGCCCAAAGCCCAATATTGCCCTGATTTGTTCCCTCAGCGAACAAGTGCTACCAGACTGGCCTGGGGAACGGCGGGTATTGCCCGAACACCTTTTCCACGCGGCCGAAACCGTAAAAGCTTGGGCTGCACAAACCGATGCTGAATACGTGCTTTTTTGGGATGCTGCACTCGGGCAACCTAGCTTCGATACCTGTTGCGCACTTTTGGAAAAACCAGGGGAAGTTTGGCACGCAGGACTTCAACTGGGCCTCTCCGGACAACCGGAAGTCCTGAATTATCTCCGCCCCAATTGGTTACTACAACTGGATGCCTCGCCAGAAACCGTCTCCGATTCCTGGAGATTGAGCCTGCAGGCCTGCCTCGTGAAAACAGATATTATCCGTCATGTAGGCGTTTTTCGGAGCGACTTCTCCAGTTTGGAGGCAGCTGGATTGGAGTGGGGTTTTCGGATGTGCGCCGCAGGGGCTTTGGTCCGATATGAGCCCTTCGTTCCCGCCATGCCTCCGACGGCATTTACCCCAAAGGTGAGCACAAAGGATGCTTTACTGTTCACGGCCCTCCATTTCTCACGAAAATGGTACTGGTGGGCGGTGTTTAGGCTCCTGGCCAATGGTGCAAATTGGGGTAACCTATTTCGGTCCGTTGGACAATCCAAACCTCAAAAACAATTAGTAATCAAGCCATTACCCAGACCAATTGAGCCCGAAAAAAGCAATTTCAACCCAGATGTTTGGCAGGAAAAAGTGAGCATACTGATGCCCACCTTGAACCGCTACCCGTACCTACTCAATTCGTTGGAGCAGTTGATTCGGCAAACAGTCCGGCCCAAAGAAATCCTGAGCACCGACCAAACCGATTCGGAATCGCGTTGGGAAGGATTTGCCCAAAATTACCCCAATGTGCAGGTGTTCCCGCAAACAGAAAAAGGACAGTGTATCGCCTGGAACAAACTCTTGGAGGTATCCAGCGCACCCTATGTGCTATTTTTGGGAGACGATGCCGATGGTATCCAGCCTGATTTTCTGGAAAAAATGTGCCGGACCATGGAGTACTATCAAGCAGACATGGTGGCCAGTCATGTGATTGAAATCGGTGGCGCGGCAGACCCTTATCACAACCGTGTAGTGAAGCTGGCAGAAGGTTTTCCCATTACCTTGATCAAAAAGGAACTGGTGGTACGGGCCGGAAGGATGGATATGGCCTTCAACAGGGGCATTCGTGCCGACCAGGATTTGGCCATCCGGTGTCGGATGCTGGGAGCCCACATGATTTTTGATAGCGAAATCCGAATTCTACACCATCGAGCACCCGTGGGTGGACTTCGTTGGCATCAGCAACGGGTGTTGACACGGCATATTTCCAAAAACGACCCGTTCAAAATCCAGTACCCAGCAGAATCGGAATATTACCTTTTCAGGAAGCATTTCAGCGTGAAACAACGTCGGGAACATGCCTACATCCTGATGCTCTCACAAATGTTTGTTCAGGGTTCAGCTTCTAAAAAGCTGCTCCGACTGGGGTACTTTTTGTTGAGTTTGCCCAAAATAATAACGCGTTATTCCCGGCTTTGGCGCTAAAAAAAAGCTTTTTCCTCAATTTTATGAGCAATTGCAATTATCGAATAGAGTTTTTTTGTTCTTGTCATTTTTAACACACGTATTCGCTTGGATGGATTTTTGAGCCTGCTACGATTTACTAGACATAAAGAACATAGACGCCCCTCCCTAGAGTTATCATTCTTGCTAGTCTA
>JALHPW010000679.1 GCA_022842255.1 Saprospiraceae bacterium
TCCTTGAATGCGCTGTCCGGGATTTCCCTTTCCAGGGCTTTGGCAAGGATGTAAGACGATAGCAGTTCGCCATAACATACGATGCTGTCGGAGCTTCGCTTGGTCATTTCACCGAGCAGAAAACAACCTTCGAGCAGGGTTTCCAGGGTGTTGAGACTGCGTTTGCAATGGCTCAGGATGCTGTTTTGATCTACGATGGGGATGAGTTCCTTGATTGCCTCAAAGTGTTTTTGCTCTATTTCAGTCAACAAACCCCTGAAGTCCTCATTTTTGGAGGCCGCCATTTTACCTGCCTTCAACAACATATCCGTCACCCCACCCATGGCCGATACGGCAACCACGACCCGGTCTTGCACAGATTTTTGTTTGATTATTTGCAGGGCCCGCTGCATGTTTTGAGCATTGCCAACCGAGGTGCCACCAAATTTTATGACTTTCATAAAGCGTGTCAGTGTTTGTTTTTAGCATCTTTTGATGCGGGGAAGGGGCAAAAATACGACAATCCACGGGCTTCCATTTTAGTGGGTAGCGGGGTGGAGAACATCTTTTTTCAAGAAAAATCAGGCAAAAAGCAGTCCAACAAATTTTTTTTTAATAAAATATTACTTTTTTTTCATGCAAAGTTTTCAACAAATTCAAATCTACTACTTTATGGGTTTTGTATATTTTTGAGCCATAACAGCATAAAAAACGCGATATCCTTAAAAAAAGGTTTAATATTGCATGAAATAAATTTGAAAAAATTTCAACAAACCCGATTTTCTGTCTTTTGCATGTGGTACAACCTGCTGCACTTTTGTACTGTCAATAAGAACAAACGGTAGCGATAACGAAAGAAGCGGCAGAGATTATTGACCACTGATTCTGAAACTTTTCATGAGATTATATACGGGAAATCCGAACGCGGCGCAAAAGTGCGCCGCGTTTTTTTTTTGCCCACCCCCACCCCCACCCCCACCCCCTAGCCCCCTACAGGGGGAACGGGGGTGGGGGCTAGGGGGTGGGGGTGGAGACTACCGGAATAATTCCTCAATCACTTTTCCGGTCGTAGCATTGGGTTCCATGATGCGTAGCATCGCAGCCAAGGTCGGCGCAATATCCGTGATGCTCACAGGCTTATGGGTTTCGCCGGGCTGTACCTGCCAGCCGTACCAAAGCAACGGAATATGGGTATCATAGGCGTACGGCGAGCCGTGGGTGGTGCCCCCCTTTCCAAAGTATTTATCATCGGCATGCCAAGCCGGGTTTAGCAGAAAAACAATATCGCCTGAGCGCCGTGGATGGATTCCTCGACGCAATTCACTGATGAACGGATACTCGGCGGGCAACAACTGGACCTCCTGTCGAGTAAGCACATCATATACACCTGGCATTTCGCGCATTTGGTTGCGGATGGCCTGTGCCACCTCCTCTTGTTTGAGGTCAAAATCAGCCAACACATCCCAATTCAGCCAAATTTGCTGATTTTCAATGGCTAGGATAAAGTCCCCGCTCCTTGCAAAGGTTGTGGCCAGGGATTTTTCCAACACCTCTTCCAATTTACTTTCCGCAAAAACCCCTGCCGGGATGCGCAATTTGTTCATATGGGCAGGGGTTTCCGCGCCCCCGTGATCGGCCGTGAGAAAAACCAACACGTTGTTTTTGCCAAATTTCCGGTCCAAGAAGTCAAGAAACCGGCTTAGTTCGCGGTCCATCCGGACATACATATCTTCTGTTTCTTCGGCATGGATGCCAAACTGGTGGGCGCAATAATCTGTAGCGGAGTAACTCACGCACAAGAAATCAGGCCATTCGTCAGCCCCCAACTCCATGCTTTCGATGGTTTTCATGGCAAAATTGGTCACCATCGTATTGCCATAAGGAGTATACCGCAACACACCATACCCACCTTTTGCCCGGGCAGTCGCAAAATCGTGCGGAAATCCAATGGGCAAGCTGCCATAATTAGCCGCGTAATTCCAATTGGCAAAACTTTCGGTCGGGGCATGACCCAATTCCCAGGTTCGGTTCAGGAACGTATCGGGCCAGCGACGGGCGTTGTATTCACGTACCCACTGCGGAAGCCCCAGAGAATCAGGATAATACGTCGAAGTAATCCAGTTGCCCGAAGCATCATCGAACCAGTAGCAGGCATTCGGGATATGACCAGCCGGAAGGATTCCGCCGCGGTCTTTGAGACAGACGGCTGCCACTTTTGAGCGGAAATTGTTGCTCAAGCGCAGTTCGTCTGTGATGGTGCTCGAGAGCAGGCTTGCGGGAGAATGTTGGCCCACCTCAGGGTTTGTCTTGGCGGTACCGCCTACCACACTAAAGCGTTTGTCGGCGGTGCAATACCGTTTGGTATTCCATTCATTGTCCCACCAATCGTTGCCGATGATGCCATTGAGCGAGGGTGTGGTGCCTGTGTAAATCGCAGCGTGTCCGGGACCAGTGTAGGTTGGTACATAGTTGAAATGCGTGTTTTCGCAAGAAAAGCCACCTTCCAGCAAACGGTTGAAACCGCCCGTCCCGTAATGGCTTTGGTATCGATATAGAAAATCGTAACGCATCTGATCGACTACGATACCGATGACGATTTTGGGCTTGGCGGTGGCTGGCTTTTGTCCAAAAACAGGGTTTACGGCAAAAAGAAGCAGAAGCGCGAGCGATTGGAGAGACCTCATAGTTAGTGTTTTGTGTAAACGGAAAGGGTGGGGGGTATTGGGGTCATTGGGGTCATTGAGTCATTCGGGGCATTGCGTCATTTATCGTCATTATGGTCATTGCGTCATTATTTGATCCCAATGACCGCTAATGACGCAATGACCATAATGACAACAAATGACCATAATGACG
>JALHPW010000680.1 GCA_022842255.1 Saprospiraceae bacterium
TGGCTGTGCTCATGGGACTTTTTGCCGTGTTGGCTGCTTTTGAAAAAACAAACCCCAGCCCAAGCCCGCAACCGTCGCCGTGGATAAACCGGGTGATGAAAATCGTCGCAGCCAGCGGCTTGGGCCTGTGCATCTTTCACTTCAACCGTGAAATTACGGTCATCCCAATCGACGTACACCTTTCCGACATCCTTCCCACCATCCAGGTGATGGACCAGCGGCTCTTGGCCGGTCAATATCCGTATGCCATCATTCAGAGTTTTGGGTACGACCTCTCGCCCACCTATTTGCCCTTGATGTGGATGCCTTTTTTGCCAGCGGCTATGTTCCATTTTGACGAGCGCTGGGTAGCTTTTGCGATTTGGGCCATCGCCACCATCGCGGTGATCCGGCGGGCCCATGCCTGGGGACTCCGGCAAGAAGCAAAATGGCTCATTACTGCCCTACCCTTCTTTCATTTTATCCTGATTGAGGAAGGTACCGACGCCACCTTTGGCAACACCATTGAAATCATGATTGCCGGGTTTTATATGTTGTTTGGGCTTCAATTGGACAAAATTAGGAGCTATTTATCCGGTTCTCCCCTAAAAAGCGGCGCCATGCTGGCATTTTTCGTCATGCTCTGCCTGCTTTCTCGATACGCGTTTTTGCTTTGGTTGCCCTTGTGTTTCGTGATTGTTTGGGTTGAAAACCGCAACCTCGCCCTGTACACCGCAGCCTGGGTTTTTGGCTGGGTCATGGTGCTTTTTGTCTTGCCGTTCCTGACCAAAGACCCCATGATTTACTTCAATGGCCTGAAGCACTATTCTTCGGCCGCGTTGGTGGGTTGGATGCAGGAAGGCAATGGAGGCCCCTTGTACGATGGCCTCGGACTGGCGGGTATTTTTCGCGATGAATGGGGCGGGGAAATGGCCGAGCGTTTGGCGGCGCTTCAACGTTGGCAGTTTATTGTTTCCATTGCCGCGGTAGGGCTTTGCGCCTTCTTATGGTGGAAAAAACGCACCCAATTGCAGCATTTGCCGCTTTTCCTGTTGGGCAGCCTGAAATTCTACTTCGCCTTTTTTTATGGGTTTATCCAGATGCCGTATACCTACTTGATGCTCACGCCTTGTTTTTTCAGCATCGTGGTGTTACTTTCCTTTTATCGGGAGCAGGAAAAAGGGGTAAATCAAGTGGTAGCCACCGCCGCTTGAGCCTGAATCAGGTGACGCTGGGCATGTATCACCAAATACTCCAACAAATCGCCCAAGCGGAAGGATGAAATATGCCAGCGCATAGGTTTGATACGGGGTTTGTTGAGGTCAACCTCCCTACCCTGCCGGATCAAACGCAACATCATTTCGAGGTTGATGAGGAATATTTTCACCTCGTTATCGCGCACTTTCAACAATTTGGACGGGTTGATGGCTTTTGGACTTCGGCGCGGGCGTTCGGCCATAAAAGCCGGATTTGCAGCGCGAATGGCCTGGCGGCCCAACCAATTGGATTGTCGTTCCTCGCTTGGAAACCATTTACGGGCCTTTGCTTTGTGGAGCGCCAGTTCAATACGTGGTAGATAATAATCAAATTGGGCATTAAGGTGCGAAAAACACTCCTGTGCATTCCATTTTTCGGGGAAAGGGCGCAGTCGGAGCGCCTCCTGAGGGCTGTCCGCGAATTGGGTGCGGACTCGTTTCAACAAATCGTTCAGGTCAGATTCCAGGCGGTCCAATAAGTCAGATTGTGTCATTATGTCTTTCGTATGAAGCGATAGCCTTTGAACAGGATTATTTGGCAAAGGTACGAATTCAATCCAGCCTCTTGTCTAATTTTCCCAAAAATGCGCCGTCCACGCTAAGCAGCAAACTATAACCCAGAGAGCGCAATTCGATTTGAAATTTTCGCTTGCCCTCCGTTTTCACAATCCGGCCTTTTAGGCCACTGAGGTTGCCGGCCGTGATCGCTACGGGGTCGCCTTCAGAAAAACCTCCCGGCAACACCTCTAGGTCAATATCGCGTTCCAGGGTAATGCGGCGCATAATCTCTATTTCCGCTTCCGGAATCGAGCGCAGTTCCTGATTGAGTTTTACAAAACCAGCCACATGCTCCGTTTCCAGCACGGGGATATAGGCCGGTTTGGTAATCCACACAAAGACATAACAATTGATTAGCGGTTTCTCCACCAGGCGGGTACTGCGCTCGTAACGCCGCAGCAATTTTTGCACCGGCAGATAGGCATGAATGCCCTTTTTGGTCAACATTCGTTGGACGAACTTCTCCCCCTTGGAGCGGGTGCGCACCGCAAACCAACGCGGTTCCGTCTCGTGCAAATGATTGACAATCAGGCTCATATTAAGCAAAAATCGATACAGCGGGGGTGCTTTAGCGGGCGCAAAGGTACGCATAAAACACATCTAGCATCTTGTAACCGCTCGTTTCAACGAGTGGCAAAGAGCAGGGCACTCACCACATCTATCTTCTTTGCAAAACATCCACATCAGTTACATGCTGAAGATGTGATGTTTCTGCAAAGAAGTTAGATGTGTTTCGTATAGGTGCCTAGTCCCCCGACTGAAGTTCCAGGGGTTACAAGATGATAGATGTGGTGGGCACTTTCCTTGAAATTAAGAAAATTGACTATCCGCATATTGTACAGTATTGGTTCTCGAAGGAATTGCCCCGGTCTTTAGGCCGGGGATATGAGGTAGATTGTGAAGATGTAGGGCTTTAGCCCTTAAAAACAAGGGCTAAAGCCCTGAATTAGATTTGTTCCTTTTCAATCCCCGGCCTGAAGACCGGGGCAATTTCACCGTCACTGTACAATATGAGGATA
>JALHPW010000681.1 GCA_022842255.1 Saprospiraceae bacterium
CCGGCAACTACAGCGGACCGCTGGACCTGGCACTGGATATGGCTGATTTTTCCAGTTGGGGGCCAACTGACGATGGCCGTATCAAGCCAGATGTGGTAGCCAATGGAGTAAGTGTATATTCGGCTACTTCTGTATCGGATATGTCTTACAACGGCACTTTCCAAGGCACCTCGATGTCCACGCCAGCCGTGACCGGAAGTGTGGGTTTGTTGAACGAACACTGGGACAACCTCTTCCCTGGCGGTCCTCCACGTGCTGCCACCATGAAAGGTTTGCTTATCCAGCAGGCCGATGAGTGTGGTGCCAACAATGGTCCAGATTACAGTTTTGGTTGGGGCTTGGTCAATGTGGCCGATGCGGCGGAATTGCTCACTACCCATCGATATGAGGGCTGCACGCAGCTTATTGAAGGCTCGGTAGCCGCAGGCGCAACTTTTTCATACGACATTGAAAGTCAAGGAAATAAATCTATTAAAGTGACACTCGTATGGGCAGACCCAGCCTCTCCAGCGGTGAATGGGGGCACGACCGACCCCGCAGGCGCAGCCTACCTGGTCAACAACCTTGATTTGCGGATAGACGGACCTTCCAGCACTTTTTTCCCTTGGGTGCTTGATCCTGCTAACCCGGCCAATGCCGCTACCACAGGCGACAACAACCGCGACAACGTGGAGCAGGTGTTGATTCTGAATCCAACTGCTGGTACACACACCATCCGTGTGGTTGCGCCCGCAACCTTGACTTCCGGGCCACAAGCCTTTTCCCTTTTGTTCAGTGGCAACGATGCTGATGTTACCAACCAAACAATTTCATTCATCACCTTGTCTGATGCCCAAACCTTTGCGGCACGGCAAAGCATCACGGCTGGTCCGGCAGTGGTGGTTTCACCTTCGGCCAATGTGCGGATGTTCGCAGGGGAGTCTATCAGCCTGAAACCAGGGTTTCATGCGCAGGCAGGGTCGCGTTTTTTGGCTCGAATCGCACCTGGAGGTGGCTGCAACCACCTGGCCGATTTGAAATTGGACAATTACCCAGTAGGGCCTCGCCCAATTGAAGCCATTGCGGTCCGGGATGAAAACCCAAAATCAAGGCCATCGCCCCATCCTGCACTAACCCTTGAGTTGTCGCCCAACCCGGTTTCACAACAATTGCGCATTCAATACCCGGTGCTGGAAGCAGGTGAGATTTCGGTGCTGGTGACAAACCCCTTGGGAGAAATAGTGGCAATGCCCATGCGCACGCAACTGCAAGGCATTGGAAATCAAACACTTGATTTTTCGGTAGGCCAATTGGCTGACGGGATGTACTGGTGTTTAGTCTTGTATTCCAACGGAGCAAAAGCGCAAAAACCATTCGTGGTGGCCCATTGAATGGGTGGCAAAGATGATGGGGTTTGTTTTTGATTCTGAAACGGCTAAAAGTGGCTTTTTTCGGATTCAAAAACAAACCCCATCATCTTTATAAACCTTCCATGCACCCAACCCCTCCAACTTATGAGCCAAGCGTTTAACCTTTGCAGCAGAAACCCGTACTTCAACGATGCCACTGCTGCTAATATCCCGCCCCTTTGCCGATGCAAGCTTCGGACTTTGGCAAATCGCCGAAGACGAAGCGTTTTTCCGCAATGACATGCCACTGGCAGCGCAGGAGGAAGCAGAGCTTGCCGAGCACCACAATCCGCTCCGCCGACTTGAATGGCTCGCTGGGCGATGGCTACTGCACAAGCTCACCGATGTGCCGGAGCGTTTGCCGCTTGCCAAGGATGCATTTTCCAAACCATTTTTTCCGGAAAATCAAAATCTTGCCTGCTCACTCAGTCACTCCAAAGGCATCGTGGGTGCTTTGATTGTTGAAAGCGGCAATTTGCAAGTTGCAGGGCAAGCATCAACGTTCAGTGGCCAGCTGTCCATCGGTTGCGACATCCAGATGGTAATCGAAAAAATGGCCCGTATTGCCCACAAGTTTCTGAACGAGCCCGAAAAGGCTTTTGTGGAAAGTCGGCCCAAACCTGAATACCTCCACTTGCTTCACTTGTTCTGGACGGCCAAAGAAAGCCTGTACAAAGCCTATGGCCTGAAAGAATTGGATTTTCGCAAGAACCTTTTTGTGGAAAATATCGAGTGGGACGGACAATCCGGCACCGGCACCGGTCGTGTTGAAAAAGGGACATTTCAACAGACATTCCAACTGATTTTCAATAAAATAGACATCTCCGAGGAAACGGAATTAATATGGGCCGTAGCTTTTGACCGTTGACCGTTGACCGTTGACCGTTGACCGTTGACCGTTGACCGTTGACCGTTGACCGTGCACCGTCAACCGTGTACCGTCAACCACCCACCCTCCGAGCCTTAATGGTAGAAGGCGAAACCCCCAAATCACGATCGGTTTGAATATGCGGGAAATGGCAACGCAGGCCAATTTTAATCATGGCCAGGTGGTGAATGGCGTGGTCGTACACAAAGGCCAGTTCGCGGCCCACGGTGCTTTGGTAGCAGGGGCGGTCGTTGCCGCCAAATTCGGCTTTCAGGGACAATTCCGAAGCCGGATGTAAGTTTTTCAAAGATTCGGCGAAGGCCTCCAAACTCGCTTTTGCTATCCCAGGGGCGTCTTCAAAAAGCAAATTGCGCTCACGGGAAGCGTAATCCACAATCCCAGAAGGGACTCCGCGTTCCAGGCAAATAAAAAACTCGAGGATATGTCGGAAATGCTGTCCAAGCGTGCTGCCATCAAATTCGGGCAAAGGTTGACGGTATTCGTGTGGCTCGATTTGTGCCAACAGGTCAGTTACTTGGTCG
>JALHPW010000682.1 GCA_022842255.1 Saprospiraceae bacterium
GGTTGTCGGCCTTGTATGTGCCCATCAGCAATCGGGTAGAATATGCGCTGAAGTGGTGATATTTTCAAAAACATAAATCCAATCAGGAAAAATATGAAGTTATTCATTCAATTTGCCTTTGGTTTGCTTGGCTTTTTGGCCATTTCAAGGCTATCGGCACAGGATACCCTCCCCAACCTACCGACAGAAGAAACCTATTACCGCATCATCAAAATACCCGTTCCGGAAGGCGTTGTGCTGGAAGTTGGCGGTATTTGCAGTCTGCCCAACGGCAACATTGCTGCCAGTACCCGCCGTGGCGACGTTTGGGTTATTGAAAACCCTGCCTCGGGGCGGCCCAATTACCGGCTCTTTGCCAAGGGATTGCACGAAATACTCGGGCTGGTTTACAAAGACGGCAGCCTGTATTGCGCGCAGCGTGGAGAACTTACCAAGCTGACCGACCGGGATGGCGATGGCGTCGCCGACCGGTATGAAACGGTGTACGCCTGGCCCATTTCTGGCCACTATCACGAATACACTTTTGGGCCCAAATTGCTGGAAGATGGTTCCTTCCTGGTCACCGGCAATGTAAGCTTCGGCAACAGCGATTGGTGGTCGGGCAAGTCCATCGTACCCTGGCGCGGCTGGACCATGCGTATCACCCCCGATGGGAAAATGGAGCCTTGGGCGGCCGGTATGCGCTCCCCTTGTGGCATCGGCATGGTGGACGGTGAGTTTTTTTATGGCGACAACCAGGGCGATTGGATGGGCTCGGGTTTTGTGGCACAAGTGAATAAAGGTGATTTTATGGGTCATCCGGCGTCCTTGGAATGGGCCGACCGGCCTGAATCGCCCGTTAAAATGCGCAAAGAACTGGTTTTTAAACAAGTAGACCCACGCGACGACCCAAAACGAAAGCCGGAGTATATAGCTGAAGAGCCCATGACTACCATTTATGAGATGGGCCACAAGACCTACCCGGATCGTCAGATAAAAAGCCCGGCCGTGTGGTTGCCGCACGGGATTTTGGGTGTTTCCACTTCAGAAATTATTGCCGACGAAACTGGCGGGGCTTTTGGCCCTTTTGCCGGACAAATGTTGGTGGGCGACCAAGGCATGTCCAAAATCGCGCGGGTATTTTTGGAAAAGGTGAACGGTGAATATCAAGGCGCGTCGTTTGATTTTCGCAGCGGTTTTCGCTCTGGCGTGCTGCGCATGTGTTGGGGAAGTGATCAGACCATGTATGTAGGTGGCACCAACCGCGGATGGGGCAGTACCGGCAAGGAGCCCTACGGATTGGAACGTTTGATGTGGACAGGCCAAATTCCGTTTGAAATGAAAGCCGTGCGGGCCATGCCCGATGGTTTTGAAATTGAATTTACCCAGCCGGTCGATAAAGCCAGCGCCGAAAACGTGGAAAATTACCTGGCCCGTAGTTTCAATTACAAGTACCACCCGGTGTATGGGAGCCCAACGGTTCAATACCAGGAGAATGCCGTTCGGGGCGCAAAAGCCAGTAGCGACGGCCTTCGGGTGCGCATCGTGGTAGATAGCCTTCGTGCTGGTTTTGTACATGTCGTTCAGCCAGAAGGGGTACGCGCTGCTCAAGGAGGTTTGCCGCTATTGCACAACAGCGCTTACTACACCTTGAACAATATCCCCAGTGGGCCCAAAGCGGATTTCCCCCTAGTGGCCATTAAGCCCAAGATTACAGAAGACGAACCGCTGGCCGATGTAGGGACCGCGGTCAATACGCCCGACAATCAAATGAAAGAGGCGCGCCCAAGTACGGAGGGGATGGCCTCAAAACCTGCGGCCAAAACACCGGCTAAAGCAGCAACACCGGCATCAACGCCCGCAAAGCCCAAAACACCTGCCCAGATTGAAAAAGAAGCCCTGGCCTTGATTAACAAACACACTTGTAATGCTTGCCACAAAACCAATGAGCGCTCGGTAGGCCCAGCCTACTCGGAAGTGGCCAAGCGCAAGTACACAACCGCACAAATCGTGGCCTTGGTTCATGCCCCTAAACCTGAGAACTGGCCGGGGTACACCCCTATGGCCCCCATGGTTCAAGTGCCCAAAAAAGACATCGAAAAAATTGCCATCTGGATCAATTCACTTCGGTGAGGAGGCTCATCTTATTGGATGATTTTTAATAGGGGAGATGATTGAACCTTTTGGCAATTTTGCCATTATTGTAGCAAAAAACACGACGTTTAAATTATGGATAACAACAATACGAGTTACAACGTAAACGGTGAAAGCAAATGCCCGTTTATGGGTGGAGCGCTCAAACAAACCGCAGGCGGTGGTATGCGCAACCGCGATTGGTGGCCCAATCAGCTGAAGCTGAACGTTCTCCGCCAAAACTCAAACCTGTCCAATCCGATGGGCGAGACGTTCAATTATGCCGAGGAATTCAAATCGCTCGACTTGAACGCCGTTAAGAAGGATCTCTTCGATTTGATGACCAGCTCTCAGCAGTGGTGGCCAGCCGATTATGGCCACTATGGTCCTTTCATGATTCGGATGGCCTGGCACAGTGCGGGCACGTACCGCATCGCGGATGGTCGCGGTGGCGCGGGTTCTGGCACGCAGCGCTTTGCACCACTCAACAGTTGGCCGGACAATGCGAACCTCGACAAGGCGCGTCTGTTGCTTTGGCCAATCAAACAAAAGTACGGAAGGAAAATCTCTTGGGCAGACTTGATGGTCCTCGCGGGCAACTGCGCCCTGGAATCGATGGGATTTAAAACCTTCGGTTTCGCTGGTGGGCGCGAAGATGTTTGGGAGCCAGAGGAGGACATCTACT
>JALHPW010000683.1 GCA_022842255.1 Saprospiraceae bacterium
TGGGACCCCAATGAAGTGCCGGAAGCCGCCGAAGACGCTGCACCCAAAGTGCTGGATGTGAACGGCAACGAACTACAAAACGGCGATAGTGTCATCGTTATCAAGGACTTACCGGTAAAGGGTATGCCCAGACCTGTGAAAGCCGGTACCAAAGTGAAAAACATCCGCCTTACAGACGGCGACCACAACATCGATTGCAAAATCGAAGGATTTGGCGCCATGGGACTGAAGTCGGAGTTTGTGCGGAAAGCGTAGGAGCTCGAAAAGGGTTTATGGGGTTTATGAGGTTGATGGGGTTTATTTTTTGCACTCGGTAGGGCAGGTGTCGTCCCCTTTTAGAGTGCAAAAAATAAACCCCATCAACCTCATCAACCTCATAAACCCTTAAAAATCAAACCGTCAATCCCCCATCCACACTCAAAGTCTCCCCATTGATAAACCCGGCCTCTTCAGAAGCCAAAAACGCATAGGCTGCTGCGATTTCTTCCGGTTTGCCCAGGCGTTGCAAGGGGCATTTTTCGCGCATCCCGGCGAGTACATTTTCAGGGATGGCGTCCATCATTTCGGTCTGGATAAAGCCAGGGGCCACGGCGTTGGCCGTAATCCCTTTTTTGCCAAATTCGCGGGCCCACACCTTGGTCATGCCAATGATGCCGGCCTTGGTGGCCACGTAGTTGGACTGGCCGAAATTACCATACAGCCCCACCACCGAAGCAGCGGAAAGGATGCGCCCCCATTGTTGCGCTTCCAAGTGCGGATACACGGCTTTGGTGCAGTAAAATACCCCCGTCAGGTTTACATCTATCACTTGTTGCCATTGCTCGGGCGTCATTTTTTTCAAGGAGGCATCGCGGGTAATGCCCGCGTTGTTGACGAGGATGTGGATGGCCCCAAAGTCCTGCGCGACCTGAGCGGTTGCGGCTTCTACGGCAGACCAATCGGTGGTATTAACCGGGTAAAAACGCAGCCTTGATTCGTCGTACTGCGACCAGGCCATTTTCAGGTCGGCACTGCGCCGCTGATCGATGTCCCAAATGGCAACATTGGCGCCCTCTTCCAGAAATCGTTGGGCTGTTGCCTTGCCGATTCCGCTCGCGCCGCCAGTGATGATGGCGGTTTTGTTTTTCAATCTTTCCATCTGCAAAATATAATTTTAAAGTGCAGGGCGAAGGTAGGCCTTCCGCCAAGGCAGGGTAGGGTAGGGGCGAGTTTTGAAAATTAACGGTCAAGGCGTTTTTATTTTTAATAAAATATTGATAATCAAAACATTATGCGCTATTAAATTTCAAAACCGCCTTTCGGTCAATACCTGAAAAAAGCAAAGCGCCGTTTCCGGCTCGTTTCGCCACTGTTCCTTTGGCTTTGGAAAATGACCGCTTATCCACGATAAAATTGGGTAATGGTATTTGTTTTCCAATAATGGTTTCAAAATGGCAAGTCAAGAAATGGTATGGGCAACAACGGTCTTGGTGGCCTTGTACATGGTGGTGATCCTGTACTTTGTGGTGCAGGGCGCGCGGCGTACGAAATCCATGGCGGACTATGCACTGGGCAGCGTCACCTTCTCGCCTTGGTTCGTGGGATTGTCTCTGGCTGCGGCCAGCACCAGTGCCGCTACCTTCATCATCAATCCCGGTTTTATTGCATTGTACGGGTGGAGCGCGTTTTTGGCCTTCGCCGTTTTCCTGCCGCTTGGTAAATACCTCTCGCTCATCCTCATGACCAAGCGCTTCCGCAAGCAGGGCATGAGCGCTGGGGCCTTGAGTATGGGGCAATGGATTGGGAACCGCTATTATTCCAAAGGATTTGCTCTGTTTTTTGCCGTGTTGTCGTTGCTACTCATCACGTTCAAGGTCCTGATTTGTGTGGGCATGACCAAGGTGCTCTCGCAGGCCCTGAACATCGGCGAAATCCCGGCTTTGTCGGGCATCGTTGCGTTTGTATTTGGCTACATGATGTTTGGCGGGGCCAATTCGATGGTGTACACCAATACCATTCAGGCGTTTTTGAAACTCGCAGTGGCGGTGATACTCATCGGCTCGGGCTATCAATATTTGAGCGCGGGTTGGGACGATTTTTGGCGACAAATTTCGGCCATCAACCCATTGCTGACCGCTTCGACCAACCCTGCCAGCCCCTTGTTCCGCGATTATTTTGAGATCATTTTTTGTCCCTTTATTGTCGGAATCGCCATTGTTTGCCAGCCGCATATCATTACAAAATCGCTGTTTTTGAAAAAAGAAAGCGATGTGAACAAGTACCTCCTGGCGGGTATTACGGCAGAAATCGTGTTTTTTAGCGTCGTTTTTGCCGGTTTTTATGCCCGGTTGGCCTTCCCGGACTTGACGGCAGACGGGACGGCCCTGAAAATGGATGGCATCATCCCGGCCTATGTGGTGCGGGAATTCAGCATCTGGACGGCGCTTATCATCATCATCGGGTTGTTGTCCTCCGGTCTTGCTACCCTGGAGGGGTTGATTCAGTCGATTTCCACGACCATTACCACAGACATTGTAGGCGTAGTTTTTAAGCAAAAAAGCTCCGAAAATGAGGCGTCTCGCCAAGGAAACCTCATATTTTTCAATAAACTCGTCATTTTCGTACTGGCCATCATTACTTTTTTATTGGCCCGCGACCAATTGTTGCATCCCAAACTGAGCGTTGGCATATTCGCCCAACTGGGCGTTTATGCCTTCTTTTCCACCGCCTTTGTCCCGGTATCCTTCGGTATTTTTTTCAAAGACACCCCTCGTTTGGCTGTGGTGGCGGCCGCCGTGGTGGCTGTAACGGTGCATT
>JALHPW010000684.1 GCA_022842255.1 Saprospiraceae bacterium
CGGATTTCGTACGCGGCTGACTCGGATTTTCAAACGCGGATTTACGCCCCCATTTTAATCCAATATTAATCTCCATTGGACGGGAAGCGGATACCTTTGGCAGTCATTCTAAACCATACAAGTTGCTCATCCACGCGCTATTCCCTAGTCAATTTATGCACCGACAGTTTCTTACGCTGGTTTTTACCATTGCCTTTTTTCTCCCCAACCTCCGTTCGCAGCAAAACCATTCCATCGCACGGGAGTGGAGCGATGCCGTGCTGGTCACCATGCAGGAAGACCTTGCACGTCCTGCCGTTCAAGCCCGCAATCTTTTCCATTTTTCTATAGCCCTGTACGATGCTTGGGCCGCCTACGATACCGTGGCACAGCCCTATCTGCTCGGCAAGACAACCCAGGCAGGCTTTACCTGTCCCTGCAAAGGCATCCCGGCGCCCAAAGACGTAGAGGCTGCCCGTAAAGAGGCCATCAGTTTTGCGGCATTCCGCTTGCTGACTGCCCGATATACCCATTCCCCCCAAAGTACCAGCGCCTTGTTCCGATTTCGGGAACTGATGCAGAAACACGGGTACGACTTTCGCAATTATTCGTTCGATTACACCTCGGGGTCACCAGCCGCAGTCGGCAACTACATCGCGCAATGTATCCTGCAAATGGCGCAAAAAGACGGTTCAAACGAAGAAAACAATTACTTAGACCCCAAATATCAACCAGCCAACCAGCCTTTGGACATGGGCCAATGGGGTCCTGCAAAAGTCCAAGACCCCAACCGCTGGCAGCCCATCAAGATGAAACGCGCCCTTGGTTACGACGGTTACCCGATGTGGGAATGCCGCTGCGGGGGCGCCTTGGTGGCCTTCATTGATTCCGTCGACAACAAGGGGCGCCGTATCACGGGTACACAAAGTTGCCAGGTGCCCTCATGGGGCTGGGTGACTCCTTTCGCCCTGAAAAAAAAGGACCAAAAAACCTACTTCCGAAACGGACAGCCCTACCGGCTTTTTCAAGACCCCGGCAACGATTTTTTGCCACGGCTGGATACGGCCAAAGGGCTCGGAACCTCCAAAGAATACATGTGGAATTATTCGCTGGTGGCTGCCTGGTCAGCCCTGCTCAATCCGGCCGACACCACGATGTGGGATGTTTCTCCTCGAAGTATGGGCAACTTGCAGGGCTATCCCCGAAACCTGGCAGAATTGCCAAGCTTTTACAATCCCCAAACGGGCCGAGACCCCGGCACTGGTCATCCGCTCAACCCACACACCGGCCAACCCTATCCCCAAAAATGGGTGCCGCGCGGCGATTTCACCCGAGTAGTGGCACAATATTGGGCCGAAGGACCAGACAAAGAAGGCGCCACCGGGAATTGGCTGACACTATTGAATTATATCAATGACCAACCAGGATTGGTAAAAAAATTCAATGGCAAAGGGCCCGTCTTGAGCGATTTGGAATGGGATGTGAAAGCTTACTTTGTGCTTGGTGGCGCTTTGCACGACGCAGCCATATCGACCTGGGGACTCAAGGGCTGGTACGATGGGGTGCGGCCGATTTCGGCCCTGCGGTATATGGCGGCACGTGGGCAAAGCTCAGACCCTAGTTTACCTGCCTACCACCCCGCAGGCATCCCGCTGATTCCCGGACAAATTGAATTGATAAAAAAAGGCGACCTATTGGCTGGCGGCAAAAATCAAAACCTAAACAAAATCAAGCTTTTTGCTTGGAAAGGCCCTTATGCGGTGGCAGATTCTACAGTCAATACTGCGGGCGTAGACTGGATATTGGCCGAAAACTGGCACCCTTACCAACAAAAGACCTTTGTGACACCCAATTATCCCGGCTTTGTGTCGGCACACGCCGCGCTTTCCCATTCGGCAGCCGGGGCATTGACCTTGCTTACTGGCGATGCGTATTTTCCCGGCGGGTTGGGCCAATTTACGGTCGCGGCCAACAGCAATTTCCTGCGTATTGAACAAGGCCCCGGTGTGGAGGTCACCCTGCAATGGGCCACCTACCGCGATGCCGCCGACCAAGCGAGTTTGTCACGGATTTGGTGCGGCACCAATGCCCCGTTCGAGGATATCCCCGGCCGGGTCATCGGTGAGGAGACGGGCACCGCGGCGTTCCATTTTGCAAAGAAGTATTTTTACAAGGACCGGGACGGCGATGGCTGGCTTGGTTTTGAGGATTGCGATGATAACAATCCCAAGATACACACAGGGGCGCCAGAAATTTGTGATAACCAAGACAACAACTGTAATGGATTGATTGACGAAGATTTGGTTTGTCCACCTACAAGTGGAGGCAAACAATAACCGAATCGGTTCTCCCGTAAAGCAGTTGGATACAAACTTTGCACGATGGCCTTGTTCCTCTATTATATGCTGCTCGGTATCTACGGCATAGCGCTGGTGCTTGCACTTGGGTACTACCTCAGCAGAAAAGCCCCTTCCGGCGATGCTTCGGTGGGATGGGCCATTGGGGTGCTTTACTTACTTGGACTTGCAGGGATTTTGGCTCTGGCCCTGCTGTTAAGAAACCACCTACCATTTGGACTGGCTGTTTTGAGCATACCGATTGTGTTCCTGTCATTGCCATGGATCAGACGGGCACGAATGGAGTGGTATGTCCGGTTCCCTGCTTTTCGAGACACGCCGCTGCTAACCTTGTTTATCGAAAACAACACGCACGAAGCGCTGCATATAAGGTTGGATTGTTGGTTTGGGGCAACCAAAAGCGACATCGCACGCTTATTCACCAGCTTTGATTATTATGTAGAACCTAGCTCTGAA
>JALHPW010000685.1 GCA_022842255.1 Saprospiraceae bacterium
GAACCAGTATTCCGAGTATAGCCTCAACATTGGCGGCCATACGGACAATGCTGGCGACGACAAGATGAATCAAGACCTTTCCGAGCGCCGCGCCAAAGCTTGCTACGATTATCTTGTGAGCAAGGGCATTGCTGCGGGCCGGATGGCTTCTGCTGGCTATGGTGAGACCAAACCCGTTGCCGACAACAAAACGGCAGCAGGCAAGGAGAAAAACCGCCGTGTGGAATTTGAGTTGTATGTGAAATAAGGTCCTTTGTCGCGAATTTATTCGCCAGGGATAAATCAATAACTGCCCGTTGTGCTTTTTGCGCGACGGGCAGTTTTGTTTTTTGTCAAGGTTTCATCGCGGGTTGTTAGGGAGTAAACGAAAGTTTACACTTGAGTTAAGATTCGGATGTTTAGTTTTGGGGCGAGATTTGCCGGTTTGGCAGATTTTTTAGCGTATGGAATCTTAATCATTCAAAATTGATCTCTATGGAAGCAACTGTAAAACATCTTGAAACGGTGTATCCATTAGCCAAGTACGAAAAAGCTAAGGATGCATTTGCGAAAAAGCATGGCCTTGCTAATCTTGCAGGTCTCTGTTTTTTCCCAGATCGTGTAGACGACGCTGTTTTCGGCAACTATACCAATATTTTTAAAGTCGTTTTGGTAAAATGGACCTCGGCACCTGCTGGGCCAATCACTTTCTACCAAGTTGACGAGTATCTTTTGGATGCTGCTTCCACAGGAACAGCTTTGGCATCAGATTTTTCTGCTGATTTGCTTGATATCGATAATTTAAGTGGATGGGATGAGTTTCGTTTTTATAACGATACTGGAGAATTTGAATACGCATTTATAGACAGGCAAACATTTGAATATCTGGCAAGTGCTTCGGTTTTTTATTCTGGCGGAGTACCTTCTGGTTTTCAATCTGGTTTCCCAAACCGGGGGTTGTTAGTATCAAGGGCTTTTATCACGATGCAAGGAGGTACTGCGGGGAATAATTATCAAAAGTTTCGCGCACTTAGGATGGCTCCCTACCCTGAGCCCCCGCTCCCTACCGATGCAGCAGGCCGGGCCTCAATTGCATATTACATCGGTCCCCCATGCCCTCCTTATTGGCATGATGATGGTACGGCTTCGTCCGCAACCGGCTCTAGTGGGGGAGGGGGCAGTTTGGCTGGGCCAGCTCCAATTATGTTTTCAACCGAGCAGACAAGCAATACACCCCCATTAAATGACTGCAATTGTATCGTCAATCAGATCAACAAGGTGGAATTACATAAACAACTAAGGGAGCATGGGTTGATTTCAAATGAGCCCCCACCTATTTATAAAATGAGAATTTGGCCGTGGATAGTTTTGGCCATACTGATTTTTCTGTTTGCGGTAATTGGTGTGGTAGAGCTAATCAGAGGTGATACTTTTCTTGGTTTAAAAAATTGACCTCACATTTAATACAAACGGATACCAGATAATAGAGTCAATTGGCGAGGTGGTTTAAATCACCTCGCCAAGTTTATTGACTTTGTAACCTGGCCTGTGAGTAACTCATTAGGATGGCCGACACCAAAAAATACTTCTTTGTTGGGCTTCTTTGCCTCTTCTTTTTCCAGATGCTATCAGGACAAAGAATGCTGGATAGAATAAACCTTTTGGATGCAGAAATAGGATTGTCACAATCCACCAATGAATTCATTTATAATGATTCAAAAGGGTATATCTGGATCAGTTCCACAGACGGGTTGAATCGTTTTGATGGGGCATCCGTAACCGTTTTTAAACCGGACAAGGAAGTTGAGAATTCCCTTAAGGATGCGAATATACAAAGTCCATTTTTTGAGGATGACCGTGGCAATATTTGGTTTGCTACTGTTAATTCAATCAATTGCTTTCGACGCCAGCACAGCGATTTTAGGCAATATTATTTAAATGAGAGGGTAAAGCGGCCAGGTACTTCCACGCATTATGCTTTTCATTTGGAGCAAGGACGATATTTATGGGCATCGGTCTATGATAGCCTCTACAGATTGGATATTAAGAATCCAACCGATGTTAAATATGTACACCCGCTAGCTGCCAGTCGTTGTGCCGTACAAGTTTCTCCAGATGGGGCAGTAATACGATTGTTTGCCTGCTTTTGGGTTGTGCGCCATGGTTTTGAAGTGATTGACTATGGTAAAGATGGAGCGGTAACAAAGCGGGATACATTCTTTATGGGAGATGACCACTCTATTACCCAAGCTTTGACGGTTAGAAAGGCTATTCCTGAAAATGATTCACTGGTATGGTTTGCTACAGATCAAGGCCTATTAGCATTCAACCCTTTAAATCCCAAGCAATATCAAATGTTCAAACCCAATGGGGAGGTGCCGGGATTAAGGGATATTTATCGACAAAAGGACGGTCAATTGTGGGTGATTACTGAATCGGGAGCCATATTTTCATTCAATAGTAAACTTGGTTTTGGTTCGATATTAACAGATGACAGAGGTCAAATAATTGAAGATGCCAGGGTCTTGCATATTGATAATGCGAACAATTTGTGGTATTCTGTTTTTGGGACAGGGGTGTTTTTCTCAAGGTTCGCAACAAAGCAATTTATTCACCCTTTGAATCGAAAAAAAAACCATCAAGTTGAGATTAACGCACTTTTTGAGCATAAAAATGGCAGCTTCCTATGTGTCGGCAAATCGGGGAACTCATTTATTGTGGAGCCCAACTTAATGGTTTCCAATAAAGTGGATATGCCCAGCCGTTCGAGGTTTATCCAGGACTCGGAAGGGGCGATTTGGAATATTTCC
>JALHPW010000686.1 GCA_022842255.1 Saprospiraceae bacterium
TTGGGTATCTCGATAACCCAACCCGTTTCTCCAGGAGGAGCATTCCCCAGGGCAATATCGCCACCAGCATCGGCCAAAGCGCTGCGGATTCCGTTTTTTTGAAGGATTTCCAGGCACTTGTCCGCAGCATATCCTTGTGCAATCCCGCCCAGGTCGAGTCGCATTCCGACTTTTTTGAGTTCAACAGTTTTATTGGTTTTAACTTTAAGGTGCTGAAAACCAACCAATTCTAGGGCTTCTTTTACCTTAGCCGAATCGGGTAATTCTTTCAGGTTTCGCGCCCTTCGCCAAAGCCGGGTAAGGGGGCCCACCGTCACGTCAAATGCTCCATGGGTCTTTTTGGAAAATTCCTTGGACAACTTCAAAATCCGCCAAAGATCATCCGAGACCTCAACCGCCTGCCCGGAACCAGCAGTATTGCCAAGCCGACTCAACTCACTTTCGGGCAAATAATCACTCATGCTGGCGTTCAAGGAATCCACCATATCAAATGCCTTTCGGGCAATGAGTGCCGCCGACAGGGAATCTATTTCCGAATAAAAAACCAAGTGAAAAACGGTCCCCATCTGTGGGTGCCGGAACTCATAGCGGTGCATAGGCTCCAATGGAACCATAACGGGCTTGCTTGACATAAGTACCCAGCAAGCCAGTCCCAGTAGGATGCAACTTCTGAAAAACAATTTTTTAACGATGAGTGATGATGTATGATGTATGAACTATGATGTATGAACTATGATGTATTGTACGCTTTAAAATTGGTACAACTATGTATGGTCCATACATCATACATCATACATCATACATCATACATCATACATAAAATTAAACTACTTTAAACACCCCAGGCACCGCACAAGGATAAATCCCATCGGGGCCGGGAAGCACTTTTGGCGATGCGTTCCAATCCAGGATTTCTGGCATCAACACCGTTTGTGAATTGAGGGCAGCGTCCCATTCCACGATTTGACCTGAATAGGTGGCCAGTCGTCCAAGAATGGCCGTCATGGTGCTTTTGGCGGCGTTTTCGGCATCTGCAAACTTGTATTCGCCTTTGGCAATGGCCGCAAAAAGTTCGTCGTGCTCTACCTGGTACGGGTTTGGGTCGTTTTTGGAATCGTAGTTCATCAGCGTTTTCCCTCTGCTCGTTAGGATTTTCCCGGGCGCTGGCGCAGTGCCTTTGGTGCCGTGAAAACCTTCGGTTACGCTGTCTTTGGTACCGGGTATTTGCCGACATTGGCTGAACATGCGCGAACCATCGGCATACTCGAACTCGACGGTATGGTGGTCGTAAATTTCACCGGTTTCCTTGCCGATGCGTACCTGCCGTCCGCCCGAACCGTAAGCGCGAACGGGATAGGCCTGTTTTGCCCAGTTGCTCACATCGAGGTTGTGCACGTGTTGTTCCACAATATGGTCGCCGCACAACCAATTGAAATAGTACCAGTTATCCATCTGGTATTGCATTTCGGTTTGGCCTTCCTTCCGTGGGCGGATCCACAAAGCGCCCATATTCCAATAAACCCGGGAGGTGATGATTTCGCCAATGGCGCCGTCTTGAATTTTATCAATCCATTGGCGATACACCGTTTGGTAGTGCCGCTGTAGACCCACCACAACGTTGAGTTTTTTGCGTTTGGCTTCTTCGGCAGCGGCCAAAACCCGGCGGATACCTGGCCCGTCCACGGCTACCGGTTTTTCCATAAACACCTGTTTGCCTTTTTTAACGGCTTCTTCAAAATGTGCTGGGCGGAAACCTGGAGGGGTTGCCAAAATGACCACATCGGCCAGGGCAATGGCTTTTTTATAGGCATCAAATCCGACGAATTTATTCTCTTCGGGTACCTGAACACGGCTTTTCACCGACCCTTCCACGCCAGCCACATCTTGCAAATCCTCGGCGGTGATGTTTTTATACGCCTCGTCCACCTTGCTGCGGAAGGCATCGGCCATGGCCACAAGTTTCACGTTTTGCTTGGTGAGCAGGGCTTGCACGGCAGCTCCGGTACCACGACCGCCGCAGCCGACGAGCGCGATGCGAATGGTATCGTCCACCAAACTATGGGCAGCTTGAGCAAGTGGCAGTCCGGAAAGCATGGCCCCACCGGTGAGCACGGTACTGGTTTTGAGGAAGTCGCGGCGACTGGTTTTGTTTTTTTGCATGATGAAAGTGTTGAAGTCGTTGAATTCGTAAAAAGTCGTTGATGTGGTGGTTTTGTTGAATTCGGAAGGACCTGCGAAGGTAAAAAACGAGTTGAGCATTCCATGCCCCGGTAAAACTGACATTTGGCAGACATTTTGCTAATGCCCGTAAAAATCTTACTTCTATGAAACGAATTGCCATTTTTGCTTTATTTACCCTGCTTTCCGTCTCCTCGGTTTGGGCACAAACACCAAAGGAAAATCTTGAAAAGGCCGTTGAAATCTACAATGCCAACCAGGCGTACCAAGGCCAACTCAATACAAAAACCATTACGGACGAGGAGGTTGGTGTTGTAAAGTCTAGGATGGACCAGGGGCTAGTGTTGCTAGAAAAGGTGCTGCGGGAAGGGAATGCCGATCAAATCAAAGTGGCCCGTTATTTTAAAACGAATTTTTTGTACACCTACTTTTATACACTGGGCATGAAAGGACGAAATGCCGAGGCGTACGAATTGAACAAACAAATTGAGACGGATATCACCCGATACACTCCGACAGATTTCCCGCTGTCGTATGAATATTTTGATAAAAAATTCACGATCAAATGGGAGAATTTCGCCCACACGCAGGCGGAATACTATACTGGG
>JALHPW010000687.1 GCA_022842255.1 Saprospiraceae bacterium
AAAACCGTATCCGGGAGCTCGTTTTTATGGTTTTGGAGCAAGGGAATGGACACGTCTCGCAGGCTGGAAACATTTGGGTCGTACTGTTTAAAAAAGGAAACCCCGGCCTCACATTCTTCCCGACGGGTATTGTATTCGCTGTCTATCAGGGTGTGTTTTACCCCGGAATCGAGTAAAACGAGCGAATAATCGGGTGTTTCGAAGGGGAAATACTCAAATTCCAGGCTCCGGCAATCCAGTCGCACCACCTGGTTTTCGCGTCCCATGACAGAAGCAAACATGTCCATGATGCCACATTTCATGCCCACGAAGTTGTTTTCGCCGCGTTGGGCCAGCCGTATGAGGTCCATCTTGGAAAGTCCCAGGTCGTAAAGCTCATTCAGCACAAACATCGCCCCGCTTTCGATGGCCGCCGAAGAGGAAAGCCCTGCGCCCAGGGGCACATCTCCGCCGAACACCAGGTTCATCCCGCCGAATTCCAGTCCGTCTTTTTGTGCCTCGCTGATGATACCGAGCAGGTAATTGGCCCAGGTTTGTTTTTCCTGGAATACGGGTTTTTCGGTTTCAGAGATGAAAAACGCCCCCAAATCCTGCGCAAAAAAGGCAAAACGCCCATCCTCCCTGCGCCCGGCCGCCATCCAAATGGCCTTGTCGATGGCAGCGGGCAGGACGTACCCTCCATTGTAATCGGTGTGTTCGCCGATGAGGTTGATACGGCCCGGAGCGCGCACTATTATCTCTGGCTGGCTTGCAAAATGGGTTTGAAAGGCTGATTTTATGGTTGTTGTGTGCATGGTTGCTTGCGCTAAAACACGCTATACTGTGATTAAAGTGATTTTGATAATTTGAGTGATTGAAACACCTTGATTTTTAATTGATTACGTGCGCTCGGTGTTCAAAACCACTCTGCGTTGGCTATATTTTGCCAGTTTTACAGTCTTGTCTTCCCGTCTTTTGTTGCCCAATTAATCCTTCAGAACGTAAAGTTTGGCGTAGATATTAAGAATGATACATTTGTGCGCCTCACGCCCACGGCGACAAATGTAGGCCAATAGCTACCGCTTTTTATGAAATACAGTGTGCTCAACTCCAAACCCCATTACCCTATCCTGGACGGATTGCGTGGCGTGGCCTCCGTGATGGTGATTGTCTTTCACATCTTTGAACCACATTCGACCAGTCACCTCGACCAAATCGTGAATCATGGCTACTTGGCGGTAGATTTTTTCTTCTTGCTTTCCGGCTTTGTAATTGGCTATGCCTATGATGATCGTTGGGGTACGATGCGGTTTATGGATTTTTTGAAGCTGCGACTGGTAAGGCTTCAACCGATGGTCATCATGGGGATGATATTTGGGGCCGTTTGTTTTTATTTTCAGGATTCGGCCATTTGGCCAAACATCCATGAAGTGCCTGTTTGGACCCTGTTGCTGGTGATGTTGATTGGCTTTACGTTGGTCCCGGTACCCCTTTCCCTGGATATTCGAGGCTGGCATGAGATGCACCCGCTCAATGGCCCGGGTTGGTCCTTGTTTTTTGAATATGTGGCCAACATCCTTTATGGACTGTTTGTGCGTAATTTTTCAAAGATGGCGCTCTCGATATTGGTTGCTTTGTCGGGTTTTGCCTTGATACACCTGGCCGTAACCAGTCCCAACGGCGATGTGATTGGTGGCTGGTCTATTGAACCAGCCCAGCTTCGGATTGGAATTACCCGCGTAATGTTTCCGTTTTTCGCGGGACTGTTGCTTTTTCGGGTAGGTAAACTCAAGCAGGTAAACAACGCGTTCTTTTGGTGTAGCTTATTAACCGTCCTGGTGCTTTCAATGCCCCGGGTTGGGGGCAGTCAGCATTTGTGGATGAACGGATTGTACGACGCTTTAAGCATCATATTGGCCTTTCCCTTTATCATTTATTTAGGGGCGAGTGGCACGATAAAGAATCCGTCAGCAGCTCGGTTTTGTAAATTCCTGGGCGACATTTCCTATCCAATTTACATCACGCATTTTCCTATTATCTATTTGTACACGGCTTGGGTATCAAACCACAAACCCAGTTTTGCAGAAGCGTGGCCATTTGCCTTGCTGGTTTTTGTATCTTCCGTTGTCTTTGCCTACTTGTGCCTGAAATTATATGATGAGCCTGTGAGGTTGTGGCTGAAAAACAGGTTTTTCCGGAAAGGGAATGGATAGACAAGAGGCAACTCCCAAAAATATTGGGCGAAAGCGCAGTTGATGTTCGTCACCAATCAAGATGATATCGCGTGACAAATATCACGTTGCACTATTTACCTATCCCGGACTTTTGTATTCGATATTGATTCTTTCTTTGTCAATATTCAGTCCGTCAAGCACAAAAAGACAGCTAAGATTTTATGGGCAGCAATGTTTATTTCCCGGTCATGTGGTTAGTGATTGCCGCTTTGGTGGTGGGCATTTTTGCCGTCATCGGTGCAGTGTCGTTTTACCGAAAAAAGATTGGCGGCGATCCTGTGATGCGCAGCCAGTTTCACCGACAAGTCGTTTTTTTACAACGAATGCGCTGGCTCATGTGGACCTTTGCCCTGGCCATGACCGGGAGTGGGTTTGCGGCCTGGTACTGGGAAGCGAATGCCCAAAACAAGGCCGTTGAAGCAACGCGCGCCAGTTTAATGCCCGTGTACGACCGCGGAAAGGTCTGGGAGGTGCCAGATACCTATTTAGCCGAGACCGACCACCAGGCCAGTCTCATTGCTTATGGCCGCGACCTCATTGCTCGCACCCAGGATT
>JALHPW010000688.1 GCA_022842255.1 Saprospiraceae bacterium
AATCCAGCATGGCCTCATTGGCGCGTTTGAGGCGTGCGGATTGGGCGGTCAAGAGGGCGGGGAGCAGTAGGAGCGTGAGGAGGAGTTTATTATTCATAGCTAGGAAAGATTAAAATAAACCGCAAAACAGGAGAACCGGAAAATATAAAACCGCAAAATCGAGAAGCGCTCCATCGAAATAGCTTTAAATTCTTGCCCAATCCGCGATCTAAACGCGTGGTTTTACATTTTCCGGTTCTCCTGTTTTACTGTTTTCCTGTTTAATTTATCCATTTAAATATTTGGGATGACTCATGTTTAATGTTTAGAAATACCTCGGCGATGCCACCTGTTTCACCTTAACATCAAATTCGTAGCCGAGCATGATTTCAAATGAATTGCTGCTGGCTGTTCGGATTTTGCTGAGGGTGATATCATAAGCTGCACCAAAACGCATTCCATTCCTTAACGACCAGGCAAACCAAAGATTGGCTGCATCGTGCGAAGATTGTCCGGACAAAGCGGTGCGATAGGAGGTCCCGACCCAAAACAGTTGTCGGAACAACATAGAGGCACCAACATTTGCCGACATGGGTGCCCCGATTTTTTGTCCCTCTATTTTGCTCAAAAACCCAGCGTTTTGCAACAACAAACTGGGGCGGAACACCAGTTGGTCGCCACTCAACGGGAAAGCGGCTCCGGCGGAAAGGTAAAAATGTCGGTAATTTTTGGCAAAAACGGCCTCCGAATCGTCCTTGGCCTGGCGCAAATCGTGTTCTAGCAGTCTTGGCAACCCCAGTCCGAGGTAAAATTTTTCGCCATACAAATAGGCCCCGGCCCCAAAATTGGGTAGCCAACGGGAGAGGTTTTGGGAGAAGGAAGGGTCGTCGGATTGTTCGACCGTGATTTCGGCAAAATCGCCGCGCCAATTGGCTACGCTGGCTTGGAGCCCGAGTGATAGTTTGAGTTTTTTGCTTGCCCCTACCTGCATTCGATAGGCATAGGAAGCAGCTAAATCGGTAGAGCCTCCTGGGCCGATTTGGTCGTTGGCCAGGGATAACCCGACGCCGACGCGTTCGTTTTTAAGTGGGGAATGTGCAGTGAGTGTCTGCGTTACGGGCGCTCCGTCGAAGCCTAGCCACTGTTGTCGGTGCGATAGATTGAGTGTGAGGTGTTCGTTGCTGCCCGCGTATGCTGGATTGAATACCAGTGCGTTGAAATGGTAATTGGTCAGCATCGGATCTTGTTGCGCGATGGCGTGTGTGAACCCGAATATCCCCCAGAAGAAAAAGAGGAGGCTAAATTTAGTCATGTTGAATCAGTTTTTGAAACGCTTGGGAACAGCTTGGGCACGCGGATGAGGCGGATTTTCAAACGCGGATTTTCGCGGATTAAATCCGCGTTTGAAAATCCGCCTCATCCGCGTGCCAACACCTGCCAAATCCTTGCCAAAACACACCGCTCCCTGAATTTTTCGCTGCGAAGTTCGGGGATTTTGTCCATAGTACCTCAAGTGTTTGAAAGCTATAACCCAAAAATGCTAGGGTTTTGCTACTTTTGCGCCCGTTTTGGGAGATGGTTATTGGTTTACTGGTGATTGGTGACTGGGTTCACAGATACCCAAGCGTAAAACCAATAATCAGTCGACCAATTACCGATAAACCAGTCTCCAATCAACCCAATATCCATTCGCCATTCCATGTCCAATTTCCTTTCCGAACTCCGCCGCCGTCGAACGTTTGCCATTGTGGCCCACCCAGATGCGGGTAAGACTACCCTGACCGAAAAACTCCTGCTTTTTGGTGGCGCGATTCAAACGGCAGGTGCCGTGAAAAGCAACAAAATCAAAAAAAGCACTGTGTCCGATTTCATGGAAATCGAGCGCCAACGGGGTATCTCGGTGAGCACTTCGGTGATGGGTTTTGAGTACAGGGACCTGCAAATCAATATCTTGGACACACCGGGTCACGAAGACTTTCAGGAAGATACTTACCGGACCTTGACTGCGGTGGACTCGGCCATTGTGGTGGTGGACGTGGCCAACGGGGTGGAAAAACAAACCGAAAAGCTCACGAAAGTCTGCCGGATGCGGGCCACGCCCATCATCTTTTTTGTGAACAAACTCGACCGTGAGGGCAAGGACGGCTTTGATCTGTTGGATGAAATAGAGCAAAAACTGGATGTGCGCGTCTGCCCACTTTCCTGGCCGATCGGCATGGGACAACGCTTCAAGGGCGTGTACAACCTTTACGAAAAAAAGCTTGTGCTTTTCAATCCACACGGCAAGCAAGCGGATGAAGAAATCATTGTGTTTGAGGACCTTGCCTCCCCTGATTTGGAAAAACATATCGGGGAGAGCGCCGCCAAGGAATTGCGCAGCGAGGTGGAAGTGCTCGAAACGGTGTACCCTGTTTTTAAAAAGGAAGACTACCTGGCCGGAAAAATCTGCCCGATATTCTTTGGTTCTGCGGTCAATAATTTTGGGGTAAAAGAGCTTTTGGATTGTTTTGTGGAAATAGCCCCCACTCCCCTACCCCGCCACACCGAAGAGCGCGAGGTACGGCCTGAAGAAGAGAAAATGAGCGGTTTTGTGTTCAAAATCTTTGCAAACATGGATCCCAAGCACCGCGACCGGATTGCGTTTTTGCGTATTTGTTCGGGCCGTTTTGAGCGAAACAAAAACTATCGCCACATCCGATTGGAGCGCGAGTTCAAATTCCCCAACCCTACCATGTTCATGGCTTCCAAAAAAACGCTGTTGGAGGAAGCCTATCCGGGCGATGTGG
>JALHPW010000689.1 GCA_022842255.1 Saprospiraceae bacterium
ATGGCATATTTGTGCCCTACGCTTAGTGGTGGCTCCGCCGAACCCAGCGGGTAGCCAAGCGTAAGCAGGTATTCTTTTTGGAAAAAAGGCGGAAAACCCATGTCGAATGCATCATTGGGGTTTGCCAAGCCATTGGCCGTCATGTCCATCATGGTCAGACGGTAGCGGGTAATGCCGCCCAGTCCGGAAGGCGTCCAACCGATATTCAGGAATTGTGGCGTTAATGGCGTTACCTGCGATTTATCAGCCGGTTGAACAATCACGGGTGGGTCGTACCAGGTGATGTTGAACATCCCACAACCAACCCCTTCTTTGGAGAGCTGGGTGTTGGAATTGAAATCAAAAGCCCGGATACAGAGGTCGTACAGTCCTTCCGGGAGTGTTTCGGTACGGATGATTTGTTGGACGCTCACGCCCTTGATGTCCATGTTTTCGAGCGAGATGCCCATGTTCAGCGACTGCAATTGCGCGCCGGTGAGCACCTTGGTTTCCAAGGGGCCGAGCGTGAGCGGGGTGGCAGGTCGGTAACCAGGCTTAAGGGTGGCGGAAATGCCGTTTTGACCCTTTACAGAAGGCACGAGCCGGAGTTGTAAAAACGTTTGGCTGGTGTTGACCAAAGAGACGATGATTTGCCCTTTCATTTGCGCGTAATCCTCCAGATGGACAGGGTAGGGTGGCGCTAAGGCTACGCTGACCTGGACGGGCTGGGCGAATGCCATAGTAACCCAAAAGAGGAGGCCAAAGAGGAAGCTGGTTTTCAAAAATTTCGAGACCATGTCGAAACAGATTTGTGTGAGTGAGAGAAAAAATCTGCGACAAAGGTCTCGGGAGGGCGGTTTGGCGAGGTTTAAGCGGGTTTCAAGAAAGGTAAAAAAGGGTAAAATAAGTGGATGTTCAACGATTTGTAAATTCAATCGGTCGGGCGCAATGCAATGGAGTATGTTTGCTTTTGGTCCTGTGCCAATGCCTTTGGGTCTACTAAAAATCTCATTAGACGTATGCGATGTTTATTAATTGCTGTTTCGGTTTTCCAATGCCTGAACGTTTTTTCGCAACAATCTGGCGACATGCCGCCGGGTGTCCAGCGCTTGTTGGATGCTTATCCCGACCATTTGGAAGCGTATCAGGACAACTATATCTACTGGAAAGACGGCACTAAAATGCAGTACGACGATGGCCGTTTCAAAACCGAAGAAGCGGCCTTTGATTCGACTGATCTGGAAGACCAACTGAACACACTGATTTATCCGCCCGGACTTCCAGTGGATACGCCTGGTTATAATTGCGATCCCGGTACCCTGCGCTGTCAGGAGTTTTTTATGAAAATGTATGGGAATACCGAAGCGGCGGCAAAAAGTCATCTGGTCCCCGTTACTTGGCTCGCGCCCAAACCCGGACAGACCAAACGCATTTGGGTCACGTCCATCAATGGCGTAAACGAGCACTTGCAAGCCGTTGCCCAGGAACTGGTAGCCCTCCCGCATTTACGGCCATATGTGACTGATATTGGGGGGACGTTTAACTGGCGTCCAATCATGGGCACCCAACGTATGAGTCCGCATTCCTTCGGCATTGCCATTGACCTCAACACCCGCCGCTCCGAATACTGGAAATGGGACCACAAGGACGATTGGCAACTGGATTCTGTGGAAATCAACCTTGTGTGGCGCAATTCCATACCCTTGGAAATTGTGGAAATTTTTGAACGGCACGGTTTTATCTGGGGCGGCAAGTGGTTTCATTACGACACCATGCACTTCGAATACCGGCCGGAGATGCTGCCGGCCAAAAAGCGCCGTCCTGTTGTGAGCCCGACTCGCCGGGCGACCGGGAAAAAGAAGGGTTAGTTAAACCGAAACAAGTCTAATAAAAATCAAGTCCACAAGTTAGCCCATGCTGGTACGGCTATTAGGGCGTTCTCAAGCGTAATCAAAACAATTCGACAGGGTTAATCTCCAAAAATTCCTCCCAAGGTAGCCCCCCTGTACCTACTATCATCAGCTTATCCGGGTTGAATTTTTTTCGGAAAACCTCCATGCCGGGAGCACCTCTTAAAGTGCCGCTTTTAACTTCGATTGCAAGTGTTTTGCCCCTGTGTTGCAGCAGGAAATCGATTTCGTCGTTGCCCTCACGCCAGTAAAATAGTCGAAAACCTTCCTGCTTTGCGTAGTTGAGGAGTTGCGCCCCTACTGCTGATTCCACAATTCGCCCCCATTTTTCCGGGTTTTGCAGGATTTCTGAATGCGTCTCCGACATTTGAGCGGAAAGGAGCGCGGTGTTATGCACTTGGAATTTTGGACTGGATTGGCGCTGCCGAATGATATCGCCCGAATATTTTTCCAAGCCACCCAACAAGCCCGCTGAATCGAGCAGGTTTAGATAGTGTGCCAGGGTGGTTACATTTCCAGCATCTACCAATTGACCAAGGATTTTGTTGAAAGACAGCATTTGACCCGAATAAAGACAGCCAAGTTCAAAAAGCCGACGTAGTAAGGCCGGTTTGTCAACACGAGTCAAAGACAAGATGTCGCGAGCAATACTTGGCTCAATGAGTGCGTCGCTTACATACTTTTTCCACCGAAATTCGTCACTAATAAATGGGGCAGTACCAGGGTAGCCCCCGAACCATGCAAATTGTTCGGCGGAAAAGCCAAAGGCGGTGCGCATTTCTGGTAATGACCAATGGCCGATGTATGAAAGTTCAAACCGTCCGGCTAGAGATTCGGTAAGTCCCTGTTGTAGCAACAGGCGAGATGAGCCAAG
>JALHPW010000690.1 GCA_022842255.1 Saprospiraceae bacterium
CATAAGGGTCAAATACCGAAAGGATGTTGTTCTGGAAAGCAGGCAACAGCACCGTATTGCCTTCGTCGTAAGAAACCGTCACAGAGGCCGGACAATTACTCACACAGGCGGAGCAAGCCGGATTGGGACACCAACACCGTATGTTGACAGGAAGATGTGTTGCCCGAAGCGTCGGTGGCAGTCAATTGCACCACCTGAACACCAATGTCATTGCAGTCGTACTGTAGCGAGGCCGGAGCAAGGGTGTGGGCGCCGCAGGCATCCACATCCGTAATGGACAAATCAGTTGTTGCAAGGGTAATCGGGGCCACCCCTGTGAGCTGCACCGTACTAAAACCTTCGCAATCCAGGGCAGGCGGGAGTTTATCCTCTACCTTAAGATTGCCCCAACAAATGTTGCCAGAGGGTACATGGCGGACCCTTACCATGTAAGTTTTGCCGATATCCATAACAGAAAGGTTGGGCCCAACCCAAGGGCCATTCCCAAAGGGGGCCGTTTTATCCAACTCCACCACACAATTGGGGAAAATAGTTCCCTCTAGGACATGCTCTGGGATAACGGTAAAGCTACAGTTTTCATCCAAGGCAACTTGTATGAGGTCGTTACAGACCAAGGACTGGCCGTAGTTTTTTTGGGGCAGCAACAGCAGCATTAGGAACACGCTGAGGAGTAAACCGCTTTTTTTCATGAGTCAAATATTTTTTGTTCGGTACAAAAGTCAAGTGATATCCCTCGGCCTACAAATACATTTTATTACTTTTGTAGAGTAAAAAAATGACGAAGTATTGTCAAATTATTTGATAATCAATTTTAAAGAATTTCCATTAAATGAAATCGCATAAAATTCATCTCTCATTAAGTGCGCTAAGCAAGCTGGAACGGCGCCGTTTTTCCCATTTTTTGAACTCCCCTTTTTCAATCAGCGCCAGGATGTAATCCGATTGTACCAGGTTTTGCAGGAAAGTAAGGATACCGACGACAAGGAACTGCTGTATTCCAAGGTGTTCCCGGAAGGCAATTATTCCCCTACCGCGCTCCGCTTACTGATGAGCTATTTGCAAAAACTGGTCGATCAATTCCTGGCGCTGGAACAATGGCAAAACACCCCTGCAGCGGTCGAAAGCGACCTGGTGCAGGCTTACCGACAAAAGGGTTTGGACCGCCACTTCCAGGACTCCTTGCAACTCGCAAAAGTAACCCTGGAGCGCCAGCCCTTGCGAAACAGCGAGTTCTACCTGCGGAAAAACACCTTACTTTGGGAGGAGGCACGATTTAATGCCCTGCGTCAGCCCCTGGGCGAAGGGGATTTGCTTGCTTTATCAGACAATGCAGACCTCATCTGGCTGACCCAAAAACTGCGCTATTTGTGTTTGCATACTGCTTTTCGTACCCGCTTCAACTCCAACCAAAGTTTGAGTCTCCGTTCGGAGGTGGAGGCCATCCTTGAAAGCCATAACTTCCTGGAAAACAGGACCATTGCCACCTGGCATTACTGCCTGAAAATGCTGGAAGCGCCTGATGCGGCCGAATATTTTAGCCACTTCAAACAGGGGGTGCTGAGCCATGGGCATCAATTCAGTCAGGATGAATTGCGCGATCTTCACCTGTTTGCCATCAATTATTGCATCCGAAGGATCAATGAAGGGCAATCAAGCTTTTTCCACGATGTCATGGATTTTTACAAGGACGGACTGCTCAAGGGGCATTTGCTGGACAATGGGGTGTTGCCGCACTTTACCTACCACAATATCGTGGCTGCAGCCCTGAAAACCTCTGATTATGCATGGGTGGAGGACTTTATCCCGCGATACCGGAACAACCTGGAACGCAGTTTTCGGGACAGCGCCTACAGTTTTAACCTGGCCCGACTGCGATTTGCAAGAAAGGATTACAACGATGCCCTGGAACTTCTCCAGCATTCCAACTACCACGAGCCCCTGCTCAACATGGCCGCCAAAACCATTGCCTTGAAAATCTATTATGCTTTGGGGGAACACGAGGTGTTGGCTGCACACTTGGAAGCCTTCATCAAGTACATCCGGCGCAAACCCGGCTTGGGCTACCACCGCAACAACTACCTCAATATGGCCCGATTGACCCAAAAACTCATCAGCCTAAACTGGAACGACAAAGCAGAAGTGCGGGCGTTGCGGGAAAAGATTGCCCTCGAACCCGTTTTGACCGAACGGGAGTGGTTGTTGGAGCAGTTTTAAAATTTTCGAAGACATAGTTCGGAAGGCAACCGACCTTTACAAAAATTTGATGCTGCGTCGTATTCCAAACACATTCAAATCTTGCCATTTGGCAACAACCAAACCGATTATGAAAGGTATTTTTATTATTCCTCTTTTGCTTTTAGGCGGTCTTCCCCTTTTGCAAAGCCAATCCTATTCTGTCACGTTCCGGATTGACATGAGCGCCGAAAATGTCTCCCCCGCTGGTGTACACATCGCGGGGTCTTTTCAATCGGCGGCCGGCTTGGGCAGCAACTGGAACCCGGCTTCCACCCTGGTACTAGACGCCAATGGGGATGATGTCTATGAAATCACGGTGTCGCTCCCTTCCGGCACCTATGAATACAAATTTATCAATGGCAATGCCTGGGGCATGGACGAAAACCCGCCGTCCGAGTGTACCGTGGGAAATACCAACAACAGGGAGGCCATCGTTGGAAATTCAGCACTGGTACTGCCGGCCTACCCCTTCAATGGCTGTATCTCTAAACTGCGCTTATCCGTTAATAT
>JALHPW010000691.1 GCA_022842255.1 Saprospiraceae bacterium
AAACAACTAACTGTTATGTCACAAACCACCACCACCCAATCCACCGGGTTCCTGGAAGCCCTGCTTTGTGTTTTATTGCTGTTTGGCATCACGATTTTTTTCCCGACCTATTTCAAAACCTGGTTTGTAGAACCCACGGGCAACATCAAAATCGCGCCGTTTTTTGGGTTTATACTGGGCATTGGCTTGTTGTTTCGGAAGTCTTGGGCCCGGACGGGCGCGCTGATTTTAGGCTGGGTAGTGCTGGCTATTTCGGTCGCTTCCATCCTGTCAGATCCGACGCGCCCCGGCTTTTGGATTGTACTCGTGCTGGATGGATTTTTATTGTATCTGCTTCATAATGAGCGGCTTAAGCAATATATTATGGCTTGAGCAAGCGCGGATTTTGCCCCCCCAAAAAAAATGACGATCAATGACCAAATGACGATAAATGACGAAACTAGACGCCAACATAGAATACCTAAAGGGTGTAGGCCCACAACGCGCCGAAACACTCAAAACCGAGTTGGGCATTTTTACCTGCCGCGACCTGCTGTTCCATTTCCCGTTCCGTTACATTGATCGCACGAAGTTTCACAAGATCCGAGACGTGCACAACGAAGGCGAGTCCGTGCAACTGCGTGGCACCCTCCGCCGACTAGAAACCCTCGGTGAGGGCAAAGCCAAACGACTCGTCGGGACGCTTCGCGACGAGACAGGCATTATGGAAATGGTCTGGTTCAGAAGCGTCCAATGGCTCGAAAAAAGCCTTGTGGTGGGTAAAGAATACATCGTGTTTGGACGGGTCAGCGAGTTCAACGGAAAGTTCAATATCCCGCACCCGGAAATGGAGGAGCCCCCCCCAGCCCCCCCATCTGGGGAGGCTGGGGGGGGCTTTGACCCCGTTTATCCCACTACCGACCGCCTGACCCAAAAAGGCCTGGACGCCAAGGGTTTGCGTAAGTTGATTCGGACTTTGCTGGATGGTCTTTCCGCCGCTGACATTCCCGAAACCCTGCCGGATTATTTGCTTGGGCAATTCCGACTTTCGTCGCGTTGGCAGGCGCTCAACCATATCCATTTTCCGGAAAACCAAGCGGAAGTGGATGGTGCCACCCGACGACTCAAATTTGAGGAGTTGTTCTTCCTACAACTCCGCCTGCTGCAAGTACGCACCCGTCGAAAAGACACCATGCGGGGTTTTGTTTTTGCAAAACTGGGCGATTATTTCAACCAATTTTTCCAAGAAAAACTACCATTTGAACTCACCGGCGCTCAAAAACGGGTCCTCAAAGAAATCCGCGTCGACCTACTTTCGGGCAAACACATGAACCGCCTGGTTCAAGGCGATGTCGGTTCAGGCAAAACCGTGGTCGCACTCATGACCATGTTGATGGCCTTGGACAATGACTTTCAAGCCTGTATGATGGCCCCAACCGAGATTTTGGCGCAACAACATTTTGAAGGGATTACCGTATTGGTGGGCGAACTCGGCGTGAACGTAGGGTACCTCAGCGGCTCTGTAAAAGGCAAAAAACGAGAAGCGATTTTGACACAACTCGCCTCCGGCGAAATGCATATCGTAATCGGCACACACGCCCTCATAGAAGACTGGGTGCAATTTAAAAACCTGGGAATCAGCGTAATAGACGAGCAACACCGCTTTGGGGTGGAGCAACGCGCCCGGCTATGGGCAAAGAACCCCGCCGGCCCGCCCCATGTGCTCGTGATGACGGCCACCCCGATTCCACGCACTTTGGCAATGACTTTGTATGGCGATTTGGACGTGTCGGTCATAGACGAATTGCCGCCCGGTCGAAAGCCCATCACCACCATGCACAAAACCGAACACCACCGGCTTCGGGTGCAGGGTTTTATGCGTGAGGAGATTGCCAAAGGCCGGCAGGTGTATGTCGTGTACCCAATGATTGAAGAGACGGAAAAATTAGATTTACAAAATTTGATGTCGGGTTTTGAGGCCCTGAGCCGTGATTTCCCGCCACCGGAATACCAAATTTCCATCGTTCACGGCAAAATGAAACCGGGCGACAAGGATTTTGAGATGCAGCGGTTTGTCAAAAAAGAAACCCAAATCATGGTGGCCACCACGGTTATCGAGGTAGGCGTGAACGTGCCCAATGCCTCGGTGATGGTGATTGAAAATGCCGAGCGGTTCGGACTTTCACAACTCCACCAATTGCGCGGAAGGGTGGGCCGGGGCGCAGATCAAAGTTTTTGCGTCCTGATGACTGGTCATAAACTCAGTCACGACGGCCGCGAGCGTATCCAAACCATGGTACAGACTACCGATGGATTTGTTATCGCAGAAACTGACCTTAGGCTTCGCGGTCCGGGCAACATAGAAGGCACACAACAAAGCGGGATGCTCCGGTTCTTGCTCGCTGATTTGGCCCGCGACGGACAAATCCTCGCTGCTGCACGTGATGTGGCGACCCAGATTTTGGAAAAAGACCCTGGCTTGGCCATGCCGGAGCATGCGCGGCTGCGCCTTCATTTGGCTTCTGAAGGCAAGGATGCTCGAGTTTGGAGTCGGATTTCTTGATTTTTTGTAAATAACATGGTTTTAATCGAAAAATATACAGTTTTTTTTCGATTACAAACCTGTTATCCTTATCGTGGCACTATTTTTTGAAGCATTACCTTCGCCCATCCAAATTATCCACCACCTACTTTCCCATGAAAGGCATCATCCTCGCTGGCGGCCTCGGCACACGCCTCTACCCACTCACCCTAGCCGTGAGCAA
>JALHPW010000692.1 GCA_022842255.1 Saprospiraceae bacterium
TTGAGCAGGATGGTGCCTTTTTTAAAGGACTTGATTTTCATTTGTTGTACAATCTGCTCGGCCTCCGCATCGCTGAGGGGCATGAATTGAGAAATATATTGGATAATCTCCTGCTCCGGGGCAGTTTTTCGGCGGGGCTTTGCCAGAGAAGAACCCTGTTTTTGCGGAGCTGTGTCTACCATATGAGTTGGCTGAATGAATTTTCCAGTAAGCAAAGGTAAGTCGAGGCTCGAATTCAAACACGCTTATTGACCGGAAGGAACCTCGAACAATTTGGGGTCCAAATTGGTGTTCAATTCAATTGTCTGAAAAATAAAATAGGTAGTGCCCTTTCGGTTGCTCATTTCTATCTTAAAAGGCATTATCACCCCCAAAACGGGCTTGAGGTCGGAGTAATAAAATTCGACCGAAATCATTTGCCCATTGCTCGGAGCAATTACAGCGCGCTTGACCTCCATAAATGTTTGGGTATCAATGAAACAGTTGTAGGTGGTGTTGTTTGCAGCCTCCACTTTTATATTAAAAGTTTCTGTTTCGTTTACTTGCTCTCTGCCAAGGTATTCCACCTTATACCCTTTTTGCTGGTATTGATACAGCGGGCCTAATATCTCCGTTTGGTACTTGAGTTCTTGAACCGCTGCGCTGTCCATAAGCGTTAGGTCAGATTTACCATCTTTTTTTAAGACACCCCATCCTTGGTCGCCACTAAAACAAATCACCGCATCATACAGATTTGGAACGCTCATGTCAATCCGGTGGGATTGCATCATGACGGTTGAATAGGTCGCCTTGAAGGTCATGCCAGGCGCATTTTTTAAGACCACTTCGATATCCATTTTTGTGTTCCTGACACTGTCTAACGCACTACCGCCTCGTGCGACGAGGTGCTTTTCAATGATTTCGGCCGCGGTTTGAGCCGAAACAGTTGTGCCGAAAAACAAGAAGGGGAGGCAGAAAATAAGGTGTTTCATTGGATGTTGGGTTGAAGCCATGCTTAGGTTTTTCCAGCGTGGCGGTGAATATTTACCTAACGTTATACGACTACTAATCTTACCTGAAAGCCTTCAAAAAATTTTATCCACCTGTTAGACTGTTTGGCCCGACAGGTGGATAAAACTTTTTAAAACTATTTAATGCCTAGCGTGTGTCTGAAAAACATTCACTGGGTTGAAAATGCATCTTTTGAAACCTGCCTTTCACGTCCTTTTCGGGCAATAAACCCCATTATTCCCCGAAAAAGGGCGCTCAGTCAGAACCCAAAACCTGCTATTTTCATCTCCAGCAATGTTTTTCAGACACACTCTAGCGCACCACTGTCACATCCCCTTTGAACAAGACCTGTTCGCCATCAATGAACCGCACCACAGCTGCATAAACAAATACGCCAGGATTCACGGTCTGCCCTTTGGCACGTCCATCCCAGCCAGTAGCGGGGTCATTGGGCAAGAAATTGCGGTTTTCAAAAACAGCATCGCCCCAACGGTCAAAAATTTGGAAGGACTCTATCTCTTCCACATCCCTTCCACCAAAGACGTACAAGATAGGGTCAATATCGCCCTCCGGTTTGAAAATGTTGGGAATGAATATGTTGCGCGGTTTTTCAACCTGCACCACGATACGGTCTTCAGCAGTGCAACCACTGGAATCCTTAATGGTCACAGCCACCTGCCAGGAACGGAGCGGGAAGAAGTTTTGGTAAGGCAGACCCGCTGCTGTAGAATCGAGTAGTGGCTGCCAAACAATACTTTCCAGTTCGCTACTGGGCACCGAAGTCTGCAATACGATGTGCGCAGAGTCGGCCAGCTCGATTTTTAGGTCTGCACCTAGGGTGGCAAGGAGCTCTGGCGGCTCGTTTACCGTCAGGGTACTTGTTTCACTCTCACATCCATTGGCGTCTTGCAGGGTAATCACGTAATCGCCAGGCGGTAGGCTCGCAAAAAGTGGACTGGAACCAAACGGCCCACCATTCAGGGAATACAACACCGGCGGATGCGAGCTCGTGACTGCGTCTACGGATACCGCACCGTTGGTTTCCCCAAAGCATCGCACATCGCGGCTCGAAGTAAGGTCGACCTGCGGCACCTCGTTGTCTTCGGTGACCACCACCACATCCGTATCGGTACAACCCTGGGGGGTAGTGACCAGCAAGGTATAGGTGCCGCCTTCTTTGGCCAGGAGTTGCAAATCGGTGCCAATCGTATCGCCGTTCAACAACCATTGATAGGTCCCAGCCGATGTGGCCGAACCGCCCAGGTTGGCTGTTACCACGTTGCAATTCAAGGTTTTATCCGTGCCTGCATCGGCATTTGGTGCTGGGTATACAATTACGGAAACCGTAGTCTCATCGTTCACACAAGGGGCTGCTGCGGTAAGCAAATACCGGAAAGTATAGGTGCCTGCTGCTTGCCCGTTGGGTTGGAATGTGCCCGTATTTGCATTGAAAGCGCCCGATTGCGAGGGCGTGGACGAGATTTCCGACCATTGTCCACCAGCATCTGCGCCTGTGAGCATGGAAGAAAGTTGTACCAGCTGACCAGCGCCCGAACAGAACTCAAGGGCAGCCGTTGGGATACCTGCCTCTACGGGTTGGTTCACAACCACGGTGGCGGCGTCAGACAGTGCCGTGGCACAATTGGGTGAAGTGCCATCTGTCACATTGGTGAGCGTGAACGTGGTGGTCGCGAAAGGCGACACGTCCAATATCACCGTTTGAGGACCCG
>JALHPW010000693.1 GCA_022842255.1 Saprospiraceae bacterium
TCCGTGGCCCATCCCTCGCCCATCCCTCGCAAAATCCCAGGCCCAAACTCCCATCCTATCCCCTTTTCAACTTCAAAAAAGGTCGCTCAATCAAAGCCCAACTCAGTCGAGCCAGCAGATAAGTGCCTGCAAATGCGAGCAATATATAGGTAGTTTGCGCCAATACCGGGTTCCAACCGCTCACGAGCAGCCAATCGCCAAAACCGCGTTTCCAGGCGTACTCGAACATGTGGTGAAATACATACAGCCCAAAGCTGTACTTCCCAAGGTGTTGTAAAAAAGCGTTTTCGCATACCCGTCGGGTAGCGCCGCGTGGGTTCGGGTTGAGCGCCAAAAACAACAGGCAGGCAAACAAAATGGGCGAAAGCGTGTAAAGCCGGTGCTCTGTACCGTGCAGGAATATTTGCAGGATTTCCCAGCCCGTCCAGCAAAACAAAATCCGGGTAATCCAGAATTTGAAAGGCAAGGCTTGCAACCAGCCGAGCCGCAAGGCCGTGGCGACAAAAGCCCCCGCAGTCAGGCCATCCATGCGGCAAAAAGGTAGGGTGTAGGCCGCCACGGAGAGTTCATTGCCAACTACGTGGTCGGTTAGGTTGCGCAGGCCCGTACCCATGGCGAGCAGTACTAGGCAAAGAATGGCCAAGCCTCTTTTGGGCATAAAATAGACCACAAACGGCCACAGGATATAAAACTGCTCCTCAACAGCCAAAGACCATAAGTGGTTGAGATTGAATACCTGACTGTGCCAGAGCCAGTCGTTTTTCAGGCCCATTGCGATGTTGGGCGTGAACGTAAAAAACCAGGCAAAGGAGTCGTAGCCTTGTAGTCGCTCAGGGGCTTTTTCAATAAAAACAATGGTAAGCCAGGTCACCAGTACCGCAAAATAGTACAGTGGAAAAATGCGCAACAAACGCCGCTTGTAAAACCCCGAAAAGTAGCCCGGTTTCTCCCGCGCATCAATCAAAATACCCGTGATAAGAAAGCCCGACAGCACAAAAAACAAATCCACGCCCATCCAGCCGTTTTGCACGATGTAAAACGTACGCTCATCGGCAAAGTACTCCCGCATCAAAAAATGGCTCAACAACACCGTCAAAATCGCAATGCCCCGAATCCCGTCTAGCGCCGGGATGTGGCCGCGAAAATTTAGGACTGGTTGCTGATGATTGACCATTTATGAATGTGATTTTGTCAGAATTTGAATTAAAGCGCCAAATGCCTAGACTGCACCGTATGCCCCAAAAATATCGCTGCTTTGAGATTGAAATCTTCGGCCGATTCTGTGGTAAAATACGCCACTCCGCCACCCTTGCTGCACACGGCTTCAATCTCGGGATGACGGCGAAGGTAATCTGTTAGACTGTTGGCCACAATTGCCCCTTGTGAGAGCAGTTGGACATTCGCAGGCAGGTATTGGCGGATTTTCTTCTCAAGCAAGGGGTAATGGGTGCAACCCAGCACAACCGTATCAATATCAGCAGATTGCGCCAAAAGTTCATCCAGATACTTTTTGACAAAATAGTCCGCTCCCGCTCCTTCGTGTTCGTTGTTTTCCACCAAGGGCACCCACATCGGGCAAGCTTGTTGGAACACCTTTATGGCTGGGAAAAACTTCTCGATTTCAATGACATACGAGCGCGACACCACCGTGCCGCGAGTAGCCAAAACCCCCACATGATTTGTTTTGGTGTATTTCCCTACAATTTCAGTCGTAGGCCGAATCACGCCCAATACCCGGCGGTCCGGGGCCAAAGTCGGCAAATCCTGCTGTTGAATGGTGCGCAATGCCTTGGCCGAAGCTGTGTTGCAGGCCAAAATCACGAACTGGCAACCCATGTCGAACAGGTGCCGCACGCACTCCAACGTATAATGATATATGGTGTCGAAATCACGCGGACCATAGGGAGCACGGGCGTTGTCGCCGAGGTAGATGTAGTCGTATTGCGGGAGTTTCGCGCGGATTTCCCGGAAAACCGTCAGTCCGCCGTAGCCGGAGTCGAAAATGCCTATGGGGGCTGGAGTTTGCATGGGGTGCAAAGGTATCACACTGCCAGTTCCCACGTATACAGTGCTAAAATTCCTGATACAGCTTTACCAATCTTCAAATCCATTGTGCTGTTTCAAAGCGGGAGTTTCAAGCGTTATCTTTGATTCTAAATTTACAAAACCTTATCCAAGATGAAAAAACAAATTTTATTTGTCGCAATCGTTTGTTTCTCAATAGCCACACAAGCCAAGGCGATTCGATATTATCACGAAGGTGACACTTTGTACGTTTGGGCACAGTCTGGCTTAATATTGCGCGATGAGCCAGGGTTTGACAGCAAAAAAATAGAAGCGCTTTTCTTCGGAACAATGGTGGTCACAAAAAGGCGCAAAGAGATAGATACTCCCGAAGTATTTGTAGCCGCCATTCCACCTTGTACTTATGAAGGCCAAAACTATCCCGGTTATAAAATTTCAGGGCAGTGGGTGGAAATAACCGCAAATGGGAAAAAAGGGTATGTTTTTGACGGCTATTTGTCAAAATACCCTCCTGCAAATGCTAAAGAGGTGGCGGACTCGGACTTAGACGGTTATCTCACTCGGGTTTTTGGACTAGCCTCTCAAGTAAAAGATAAGGGCAGAGACCAGTATGTCACAAAATTTGTGTGCAATTTCTACAAAAACGGTGCGTCTGGGCAATCAAGGGCTATTGGAAGCAGCGT
>JALHPW010000694.1 GCA_022842255.1 Saprospiraceae bacterium
ATAGCGGATTTCGTTGCTGCCTGCAATGCTTCGTTTGGCTGGGTCGATGTTGACTTTCAGGTGGTAAAAAGTCAAGTCCCACCACGCGCGTTGGTCGGTGATGCTGCCGCGCAGGGTGTCGTCTTTGGTGAATACGGGTGTTTGCGCAAAGCTGAATTTTGCGGTAATAAGGAGTAAAAAGCAAAAGAGAATTTTGGTCGATGTCATAGGACAATTCATTTTGAACAAAGGTATGAGGCGGTCTGCTGCGGGATTGCGCTGGAAAACAGTTTTAGAGGGAGGACGAAATATTTACCCCCATCGCCGATTTTTTTCGGATTTTCACGCCATTAAAAAGCGCGATTGGTCGGATAAACAACACGCTACCCTTGTAGCACATGACAGAAGCCCCCACCTTTGTCGCTCAAAGTCAAACTTTTAAATCCACACCATGCCCACCATGTTTTACATTCCGATTGTCCTGGTGCTCATTTTTTTGAGTTTAGTAACCGTTCAACAAGGCACCGTTGCGATTACCACCATTTTTGGCAAATACAACCGTACACTTTATCCGGGTCTTAGTTTCAGGATTCCGTTGATTGAGCAGATTTTCAAACGTATTTCGGTGCAAAACCGTGCCGTGGAGCTGAACTTCCAGGCGGTAACCATTGACCAGGCCAATGTGCATTTTACCTCCTTGTTGCTTTTTTCCGTCATGGACAACGCGGAAGAAACCGTGAAAAAAGTGGCTTTCCGATTTGTCGGCGACCGCGATTTTATGGCCACCTTGACCCGTACCGTAGAGGGGAGCATTCGCTCTTTTGTAGCCACTAAGAAGCAGCAGGAAGTGCTTTCGCTTCGTCGCGAAATCACCGAAGCGGTAAAGACCAATATCGACCACATGCTTGAAGATTGGGGCTTTCACCTCATTGACCTGCAAATCAACGACATCACCTTCGATGAGGAAGTAATGCGCTCCATGTCAAAAATCGTGGCTGCCAACAACCTCAAAGCTGCCGCAGAGAACGAAGGCCAGGCCCTTTTGATTACCAAAACCAAAGCCGCCGAAGCCGAGGGCAATGCCATCAAAATCTCTGCTGAGGCAGAACGTGAAGCTGCTAAGATGCGCGGCCAGGCCGTGGCACTTTTCCGCGAAGAGGTAGCTCGGGGTATGAGCCACGCCGCCAAAGAAATGCAAACCGCCAACCTGGACACCTCGGTTATTTTGTTTTCGATGTGGACAGAGGCTATCAAGAACTTCACCGAGCACGGCAAAGGCAACATCATTTTCTTGGACGGATCTGTGGACGGGATGCAAAAAACAATGAAAGAGCTGATGGCGCTCAACCGTATGGACTTTTCCGATCAACAGAAACCGTAAGTGGTGATTGGTTTGTCCAATTTTTAGGGGCGGGCTGATTGAGGTTGATTGGGTTTATGAGGTTGATAAGGGTTGATAATTGCACTCAGAAAAGCAGGATTCGTCCACTCTTCGATTGCAAAAAATAAACCCTCCTAACCCTCATAAACCCTATCAACCTCAACAACCCGCCTCATTTTTTTAAATACAAATCCATCCACGCGGCGCAAATTCGTTGGGGAGAAAACTGCTCGATTTGGGCGGGCATTTTTGCGATTAATTTCTGCCGGATTCCGGTGTCGAACACTTTTGAAATTTGCGCGGCCAAATCCTCTGGTTCAGCAGGGTTGGCATACAAGGCAGCATCCCCACCCACTTCCTCAAAACACCCGCCTTGGGTGGTTACCACGGGGATTCCCACGGTCATGGCCTCCAAAATCGGGATGCCAAAACCCTCAAACACAGACGGATACACCACAGCGGTTGCCCGCCGGTAGAGTAGGGCGAGGTCCTGTGTGGATATGTGTTGGTCGAGCCAACACACCTCAACCTTCAGTTTTTGAGCCTGCGTTCGGAGGTTTTGGGCGTAGGCGCTTTTGCCGGTTCCGACGGCTACCAAGGGTAGGTCTATGCCCTGTTTTTTAAGGATAAAAAGTGCGGTGAGCAAGGTGTGCCAGTTCTTCCGGGGCGTGAGGCTACCTACGGAAAGCAGGTAGTCAGTGGGCAGGGCGCCCGCCCCATGGGGAAGCGGGAATGCCAAACGGTCGGGCTGATGGCGCAGGCTCAATCGTTCAAACTCGGCATCGCAGGACTGTCCGATAACCCGCACGTTTGTTGCAGGAATATGGAAATAGGTTTCCAAATCCGCCCGTGTTTGTGCGCTGATGGCCACCACTTTATCCGCTTCTTCGGCCGCACGACGGTACTTCCGTTCGTAAAAAAAACGGTCCATCGCAGGGTACAAATCCGGAAAGCGCATAAAAATCAGGTCGTGGATGCTTACCACGCTTCGAATACCCGCTTTGTGAAGCCCCATCGGGATTTCGTGGCTCAGGCCGTGGAAAACTTCCACACCGTCGCGCTTCAAATCCCCCACCATCCCTCGACTGCGCCACAAAGGGTGGAAAGTCCGTCCAAACCAGGACTTGGGCAAGCGGATTCCCGCATCCGGGACTGCCAAATGCCCTCGATTGTAAGGCGTGTAGAGCAGGTAAGTATGTTCCGGGTAAAAATGCCGCAAGCCTTCGAGCAAGGTTCGGCTGTAAAAACCGAGGCCCGTGGCGTTGTTGAAATAGCGTTTTGCGTCGAATGCGATGGTCACAATGGGGTGCAAGGTACGCAAGCAACG
>JALHPW010000695.1 GCA_022842255.1 Saprospiraceae bacterium
CGTTTGAAGTGGGCGATGAGGTAGCCACGGAATTTGCCGAACCTTTCAAACGTTTCGACGCCGCCCGTGGTAAATTTTTTGTGGATTTGAAAAAAGCGAATGCCGCGCAATTGCGCGCGTTCGGCATTCCGGAACATCACATTGAAACCTCTCCTTATTGCACCATGCTACACAGTGAGGACTTTTTCTCGCACCGGAAAGACCAGGGCATTACCGGGCGTGGGATGGCGGTGATTGGGACGGTGGGCGGTTGACGGTGCACGGTACACGGTACACGGTCTACGGTGCACGGTACACGGTACACGGTCAGAAATGAAGAACCGTAGGCTGATAAAGATGGAAGACCACGTGGCTCAGTGCTTAGTCGGTTCAAAGATTAGCCACAATTTGGGTCATTCAAACATCTGGCTACTGTTTTTCAAAGAAAACAGGCTTCGAAAGGCCGAAACCACCAGCAATACTCCAAGAAAATTCATAAACACCTGGAAAAAAGAAGATATGCTTTCCTGACCTAATCCCTCCGATGGAGAGGTTTTCTATTTTTCTCAAATCGAAGGAAAAAACCTCGACACGTTCTCCTGGCGCGAGGTTTCTTTGGATAGTTTTGAATTCAGGTTGTACGATTTCTCTGTTACTAAAACTCAGATCAAAATCTTGGAATGTATACGCTCCACCACCCAACAAATTTTGCAAACTGAACGACATACAATAGTTAGCGCCGGTGGGCACCACCGCGAACCAGGTGCTGTCCGTTTTTGAGCAATTTTTTGCTATGCCCTTAACAATTATTGCTTCAGAGGTATCAAATTGAAGTTTGCTCAGTTCTGTTTCAAGCATCACCCCTCTGCAAAACTTCTTGAAAAATGCGTCGTAGCGGTCTGATTTATTTTGGCACGCGCAGCAAACTGGAAGGGCAAACAGGCAGAAAATGAGCAGTTTTTTCATGGCGTAAAAGTGTTTTTGTGGTAAAAATTTGCGTACCAAATTAGAACCTTCCAAGACTGTAAACGCGCATAATGCTGTTGTTTAACAAGATATTAATGCCTTACCCCCGACCGCTCTCCCGCACCATTTTTCGAATCTCTGCATTGAAGCCCTCCGTTTTCATCAAATCTTCCAGGGCAATATGTGCCCGATAACGCCAGTAATGTTTCGGGTTGGCGGGAATGTTGATGCGCTCGTCGTGCGGGTTTTTACGCCGCAACGCGGCATCCATGCCCAGTAAATCTTGCAGTTGAAAAATGGCCCACATGGCTGGGGAATGGAAATGTTGTTCGAGCAACATTTTATTCACCCAAGCCTCGCAGAAATAGGGTGCTTCGCCCGGGCGCTGGAGCATTTCGTTGTAAAAACGTTGGGTAAGCGCGCGGTCTTCCTCCCACCATCCGCGCAAGGTGCTCATGTCGTGCGTACTGGGCGTTACAACGGAAAGATAGGGGGCGTCTTTAGGGTGGAAAAAAGTGGCGTCGGCAGCCTTGGGCATCCGCTGGATTTCGAGGCTGAGGATACCGAGCTCTTCCATGACCGCTGGCACACAGCCCGGTACCATCCCGAGATCTTCCCCGCAAATCAGCATTTGCGTGGCAGCTTTCAGGGCCGGCAGTTTTTCCATGGCCTCTCGCTGCCAGAAATCATCTTGCCGACGGTAGAAATAATTGACATACAAGGCTTTAAGCGGTCCTTTTACACCATCGGGCAAATGCTGGAACGAGGAGGTTTTTTCAATCCCGAATCGGAAAGCCCCCTCCCAGCCTCTCCCGCTGGGGGATGTTGGGAGGGGGCCATCCAGCAGAATCACGTTGGAAATCAAACTGTACAAACCGTCAGTCACTTGTCCGAGAAAATCATTCGGTGCCTGGGTGAGCATCCAGGCCTTTACCTTGCGCTGGGTGTCAAATTCGGGCTTGAAATCGTAGCGGCCATCTGGTCTGGCAATGAGGAACTGTTCCGCCACCTGTGCCGCATCTTGATTGAATACCTCCAGCAAGACCTGCTCTGTAATGTATGGCCGACACAAACGGTCGTAATCAAAACCAATTCCAGCTTTTCGGAATTCGTCTTCTGTGACTGGAATGGCGGGCACAAATTGGCCCAAAATTCCTTCCACGGCGTCCATAGGAATGCTCCAGATGCGGAAAAAACCGAGGATGTGGTCAATGCGGAAGGCATCGAAATACAGGCTCATTTGCTCAAAACGCTGTTTCCACCAGGCAAAACCATCGGCTTTCATTTTGGCCCAATTGTAGGTTGGGAAGCCCCAATTCTGACCTTTTTCGGCAAAATCGTCGGGCGGCGCCCCGGCCTGTGCATCCATGTCGTACAAATCTGGCGCCACCCAGGCATCACAGGAATAGCGATAAATGCCAATCGGAATGTCGCCTTTCAAGGAAAGTCCTTGGCCATGCGCATAGTCCACAGCAGCTTTCAATTGCAGGTGCAGGTGCCACTGGACAAACAAATGCAAGCCAATCTGGTCAAAATATTTGCTGTTTGGGGCAATTAGTTTATCGATTTCGGACTGTTTAAACTTCGAATATTTGCTCCATTGCCCAAAATCGGAAGTGCCGTTGGCATCCCGCAGCCAACAAAACACCGCGCAGGGCGCAAGCCAGTGCTTATTGGATTCGTAGTAGGCTTGATAATCCTTGTCCTTTACCCAATCGGCCTTTTGCAGGTCGTACAATTG
>JALHPW010000696.1 GCA_022842255.1 Saprospiraceae bacterium
CCCGCTGGTTGGAAAAATAAAGCGCTCTGCGCCGTGCGAAGCCCTCGGCCTACGGCCTTCGAGCTTCGCACGGCGCAGAGCGCACGGAAAAGTGTGACACACTTTTCTGAATACTCCCGAAAAAGTGGATTTTTTGCTCCTTTGAGTGCAATTATCAACCTCCATCAACCTCCATCAACCCCATCAACCCAATAAACCCTCATCAACCCTCATAAACCGTCAACACTCAACCCCATCCCCAAAATCAACAACAATACAATGACGAACAAAGCATTCCTACTCATACTCGACGGCTGGGGTATTGGTCAAAAACCTTCGGCCGATGCCATTCTTCAAGCGAATACGCCATATTTCGACGGCCTTTGGGCAAAATACCCACACAGCACGCTGGTCACCCATGGGGAAGATGTTGGTTTGCCGGATGGACAAATGGGCAACTCTGAGGTCGGGCACCTCAATATCGGGGCTGGGCGAATTGTCTGGCAGGAACTGGCACGCATCAACAAAGCCGTGCGGGAGCGCGAGTTGCACCAAAACAAAGCACTTTTGGATGCCCTCCACCACGCGAAGTTTCATGGCAAAACCGTGCATTTCATGGGCCTGGTGAGCGATGGTGGCGTCCACTCCCATATCGAGCATTTGAAAGCGCTCTGCGATATTGCCACCGAACAAGGCTGTCCACGCGTACTGATACATGCCTTTACCGACGGACGCGATTGTGACCCGAAAAGTGGAGCAGGGTTTATTGAAGACCTATTGCAGCATATTGAAAATCAGCCCGTTAAACTGGCTACAGTAATCGGCCGTTACTACGCCATGGACCGCGACAAGCGCTGGGAGCGCGTCAAACTCGCCTACGACTTGTTGGTGAATGGCATAGGCGAGGAAGTGGAGGATTTCCCGGCAGCCATCCGGAAAAGTTATGCGGAAGCGGTGAGCGACGAGTTTTTGAAACCCATGAAGAGGACGGTTTACGGTTCAGGGGCTACGGTGGACGGGACTTTATACAGCGATTCTACCATCCACCCTGGCGATGTGGTGGTTTGTTTCAACTTTCGCACCGACCGCTGCCGCGAAATCACGGAAGTGTTGACGCAGCAGGACATTCCAGACTTTGGGATGCAAAGGCTCCAGCTTTACTACGTAACGATGACCCGTTATGACCATGACTTTAAAAATGTGCACGTGATGTTCGAAAAAGACGACGTGACCATGACCATGGGCGAAGTGCTGGAGCGCGCGGGCAAAACCCAGGTGCGCATCGCTGAAACCGAAAAGTACCCACACGTCACGTTTTTCTTTTCGGGCGGACGTGAGGAGCCATTTGTTGGGGAAAGGCGGATTATGATTCCGTCGGCAAAAGTAGCCACCTACGACCTACAGCCAGAAATGAGCGCAGAAGGCATTACCCAGGCCATTATGGCTGATATTCAAGAAAATACGCCCGATTTTATTTGCCTGAATTTTGCCAATACCGACATGGTGGGCCATACCGGGGTGTTTAGCGCGGCCATGAAAGCGGCCGAAACCGTGGACCAATGCCTGAGTCGAATTGTGCCGCTTGCACTGGAAAAAGGCTACGCTTGTATCATCATCGCTGACCATGGTAATTCGGACTTCCTGATCAACGAGGACGGCACGCCCAACACGGCACACACCAAAAACCCGGTGCCCTGTATCCTGGTTGCCCCCCACATGAAAGGCAACGAAAACGTATCGGAAGGGCGCTTGGCCGATGTAGCGCCGACCTTGCTTGCCTTAATGGGTGTGGAAAAACCAGCGGAAATGACCGGGCGGAATTTGGTGAGCCATTCGATATTTTAGGAGGTTGTTGGTGCCTTCCTTGTGCCTGCCACCTGGTTTTACAATACAAACACCATCACAACATGCTACTCCGCGCGATTTTTTGCCTTGCATGTATTGCAATTGCCACAAGGTCGAAGGCGCAATGGGCAGATTTGCTTCGCAATCCGGAGGTCACCTGGGTTGCCGAATACACAGCAGATTATTTGATGGACCTTGATGAGGTGGAAACCTACACCTATGAGGATAAGCTCAACTATTTTGATCTGGTAAAATTTCTGAATTCAGAAAACCAGAATGGTTTGGTCGGCTTGGAAAGTATGCCGGAGAACTATCTGAGCCAGCAGTGCTTAAAGGCTGCTCACAGCTCAGACTTTTTGTGTTTCAAAGACTCTTTGTGCCAAGATGTAATGACCCCGGCGGAACGCCATCGGTCCTTGACCAAAACGGATACGGTGATTGGGTGTTGTGACTGTCCCTTGAGCGATATGTATCAAGTCATAACAAACGATGTAAGCATTGAAGAGGTTAGATATTTTCGAGTCCGTCAAATATTCTGGTACGATCGAAAGCGGGCGGCGTTTGATGCTCGTTTATTGGCTTATGCACCCGTTGTTTTTACAAAAGACGATGAGGGAAACGCTACTGGTACGCGTACGCTTTTTTGGGTAAAAGCCGATGATTTGCCCCAAAAATCATTCAAAAGCCGATTTTTCAACTATGTTTTCCAAACCAAAATGTTGAACAATGCCCCTAGTCAGCGTGACTTAAAAGTCATAAAGGGCACCCTGGACTTCAAAAGGATTTTTGAGCAGGAAATGGCTTTCCCTTCACACCTTTTGATTAACGCCAGTTCTTATGAACCCATCCGTTCG
>JALHPW010000697.1 GCA_022842255.1 Saprospiraceae bacterium
TTGCTGGATATTTTTCCGGGCGGAGGGCATGGAAAAGGTGGGACAGATGCTTCACCAAATTGCTTTTGAGTTCCGGCCAGAGTTTTTCTCGGAATTTATCACAGGGTATGGGGCTGTACTTTTCTGGATGATGTTGGGATTTGCCCTCCATTTTTTACCAAAATCTACCGAATTGGCTGCCCAGCGGGTCGCTACCGCACTGCCACTCTTGGGGAAAGCCTTAGTACTCACAGCTATCGTAGCGCTTGTGATGCAGGTGAAATCTGCCGAGGTGCAGTCGTTTATCTATTTTCAGTTTTAAGGCTGGAATACTTCTCCTCCACCCATTCCCAATCCACAACAGTCTCATTGTCAAGCCGTTGCCTGATTTTAGCCAAACCTGGCTTCAAATCTGCCTTTCGGTCTTGGCTTCGCAGGAGTTTGAGTTTGAACAAATCCTTGGCGAGTGGGAAAAAGCGCAATCGTTCGGTTTTGCGATGCGGGGGCAAGGTATCATCGCGCCGCAGCCGGGTTACCGTTGCATGCAACATCCGTTCGGAATAATCATCGTCCAGGTCGTCTAGTTCATAACGGATGCGTGTATCCAAAGTGGCGGCTATGGCATAGAGGTAAATATCATCCAGTGCTCCATAGGTCAAATAATGTGGCAAAGTTTGGGCTGCCATCGCAAAGTCCTTGTTGGCAAAACTGATAGCAGCCTTGGAGATATCAAGCAATAGCGACCGTTGCTCCTCGTCATTTAATCCAACAATACGGTTTTGGTAGGATTGGAAAAAATCCTGCGCCCAATCCAGTTTATCCAACTTCAGTGCCGTGAGCAATATGTTTTGAAAATGGGTGCTTGGGAGATTATCTTTGGGTTTAAGTTGTTGTAATTGTTGCAGTTGTGTAGAAAAAATCTTTTCTAAAAACCGAGGGTCTTTGGTTTCCCGGTAGCGTGCAGGCCAAAAACCGCGTATCATGACTCGCATGGCTTGCACCCGAATAGCCGGCAAAGCGCTAGGGTGTTTTTCCAACAGTTTTGTAAATTCTTCCGACAAACGTTCGGCTTCCATTACATCATTTTGGGTCAAGAAATCCAGCAAGGTGCATGAAAGGGCAATGGCGGGTTGTTGCAAAAAACCACTTGCCCGCAAGGCGCGCATAATTTGCACGGTGGTATCGCGGTTGGTCAAAAAATGGTCGTGCTCCACTGAACCAGGTTCATAAAGCCGCCACATCCGCTGGTAATGCACTAGCCGGCACATTTGGTCCAGCTTGCTCATCAAATAAAAGGTATCCAATTGTTCGGTAGCCGCCAATAGGTTTTTGTCTCCCCCGCGTTCGCTGTTCCGTTCCTCATAAAAGGCTTTTTCCTGCTCTACCATGAAACGAAACTGGTGGTAATCCGCGAACTCATGTTCATCGAAGTCGCTGAAATCCAAGCAGTTGTCCAATTCCTTACGGGCTTGGTTGTTCAAGTTTTCAAAGAAGTTCTCCGCTTTTCGGCTTTTGCGCCCTTGTTCTGCTGCTTGTGCGGAAGCTGAAGCCGCTGGCAGATTTTGCTGATGAATCCGTTCGCTGTAAAAGCGCATGAGCGAGAGTTTTTGCTGTACCTCATGCAACAAAGCGGATCCATTCGGCTCCTCTGCATCCCGCAGCACTGCATATCGGAAAGTCACAAAATGCCGCACAATGGCCATCAGTTGTGTCATCGTGCGCTGCAATGCGCCCACTGGATTGGCCGCTTTTGGAAAAAAACGCTTCCCGGCCAAATCTCTGTGGAGCTCCGGACTATCAAAATTGGGATAAAACTTCTTCAAAAATTCAAACAACGCCAAGGTCTCATCGGGCCTGGTGTCGTTAAAAATGGGCGAAGCTGCAAAAAGATGCAGGGCGTCTAATTCTTCTTGTGAAAGAAGTTGGAGGGTGCGGAGGAGTGGGCTGGCGTACATCGAAGGCCGAAGAAACTGCTTAAAAGCATTGAAAATCAATACTTTGCATTCAAAATAGATGATTGGGTCATCACAAAAATCCCAAATTTTTCCCACAAATGGAAGTGATTGCAATTTCTGTGTTTGGCTTGCCCCCTGTATCGCCCCCACCTTTGACCTATCAAAAGCGAACAAGGAAAGCCGAAACGTTTTTGAGAAAACTACAAGGATGAGAGACCGGGAATGACCACATGAAAGCGGCCTGGCAAAGTTTGCCCAAACAACCCCGAGCAGCGCTCCGCCCCCCAGAAGACCGAGCAGGAAAAAGGTGAAATCACAGGAGCGCTGCCGGGGGCCAGGTTTACCCACCGAAGCTTTAGCGAAGGCGGGTTGATTACAAACCTCAAATAATTTAACCACTAACCCGCGTACGCCTTCAAATCTGAAAAGACTACGGCAATTTTAAAGGCTTCGGCGGCTGAAATAATATGCGACTACAAGATTTTTTAACCCGCTTCAAATTAAGGCCTATGGAACCGCTACTGATAGAAGTCAGCTGCAACCTCAGCCCCAACGACCCCAAATGGGAGCATATTTCCAGCCTCTCGCTGGAAGTTGGTTACCGAGGGCTTAACGGCAAAACCATCTGGAAGCATATCGGTTGGCTCCGAGAACAAATGCTACCTGCAGGCCGCACGTTTGCGCACGCATTATGGAAACCCGCAATGGCAGAACAT
>JALHPW010000698.1 GCA_022842255.1 Saprospiraceae bacterium
GCCAATCTTCTCTCGAATGGTGTCGAGGGTCTCTATCAGATCCAGGGTAAAATCCAAGGGCACCACATCGCTCTCAAGCAATTCATTGTCAAGACATTGCATTACATGGACTGCTTCATGGCAATAGCCTCTGCCCAGGTATGGAATCTCCAAATCCTGGAAAGACTCCTGCCGGCCATCATACCGCGACACGGTTAATTTTTGGGTATGGTGCCAACGGGGGTGCATGAAAATAGTTCCCTCAGTGCCATACAAATGCGCCCCAAGGGAGGTATTGGCCGCAATAGTGGAATGACAAAGCGCGAGGCGGTTTTCTGGATATTGAAAATTAAAAGCGCAAGATTCGTCCACATCTGTAGAGGTGTACGTGGCTGCAGCAAAGATGTTTTCAGGTGCTGGTTTCCCAAAAAATGACAGCGACAGCAAGGCTGGGTAAATCCCAAGATCCAACAAGGAGCCCGCCCCGAGGTTTTTGTTGTATACCCGGGAATTCAAATCAAAAGGCATTTTAAAGCCCAAATCGGCCTTAATCGTGTGCAATTCGCCAATATCGCCCCGCTCCACCATCTGAAATGCCTGTTCCACCGCCGGAATAAACCGCGTCCAAAGTGCTTCCATAAGGAAAACCCGATTCCGCCGGGCAGCAGCCACCATACGTCTCGCCTCGCCCAGGTTCATGGCGAAGGGTTTTTCGCACAGTACCGGAATTCCATTTTCGAGACACATCAAGGCGTTCTCACAGTGAAACGGATGCGGTGTAGCAATGTACACTACATCCAAATCGGGGCAATGCAGGATGTCCTCGTAAGCTGAATAAAAATGTTTCGCGCCAAATTCTGCCGAAAACTCCTGTGAACGTTCAAAAGAGGTGGAAGCCACCGCATGCAAACGCGCATTGGGCAGCAAACGCAGGTCGTCGGCAAATTGCCGGGCTATTTTTCCTAGTCCTATGATTCCCCAGTTGGTCATTAGTGATGAAGTGAGGGAGTGATGAAGTGATGGGTTATTTTTTTCGCCGGGCGATTCTGAATCCGATACTGCCGTCGCGCTGGTCGGGGTAACGGCTGGTTCGGTTGGTAATTCTGCAATGGCTTTGGTTGTTGTGCCAGGAGCCTCCACGCAACACAACGCCTTGATTTCCAACAAGCAAGATAGGGTCTTTTGCACCGGCACTCCGCTTGTAAAAATCAGTGGAATACCGGTCGATGCACCATTCCCAAACATTGCCGGTAAGGTCGTAAAAACCCAACGGATTGGGGGTTTTTCGTGCTACCGGTTGGGTTCGCTTTTGGGCGTTTCCGCTATACCAGGCTAGGTTTTCAAGGGTGTTTCCGCCGGAGAACAGGGGTTTTGTAACGCCCACCCCGCCAGCCGCCGCACATTCCCATTCCGCCTCCGTTGGCAATCGATACCCGTCGGCTTCCAAATCAATCAATACGGTATCGGACCTGATTTCAAAAACCTTTTTCAAGCCTTGCCGCCCACTGAGCCAATTGCAATATTCCGCCGCATCCTGCCAGGTAACGTGCACCACGGGGCGGTCTAGGCCATGCCCTCTAAATTTTCTACCCGATTCGTCATGGCGCCAGTTGATTCCCTCATGAATAGACCAGCCCAAACTATCCCAAATAAAACTTCCGTTGCCTTGTTCTGCTGCTGTCTTATAACGCGTTTCCGCCACAAAAGTGCTAAATTGTAACAGGGTTATCTCTGTTTGTGCAAGGTAAAAATCGGACAACAACACCTTGTGCAATGGCTTTTCATCGGCATTGCCGGTGGAATCGCCCAAACCAAACAGGCCTCCTTTCACCCATATCATTTCGGGGATGGAAGTGGACTGTGCATCGACCGGGCAATCGAAAAAGCAGCAGAAAGCCATGCAGCGTAAGATTCCCCGGAAAATATTTATCATAAGGCAAAGGTCGGCGAATGGTTCAAATGTCGCGGATAGAACAAGTAGACTTTGTATTATTGCTAATATTTTGAAGCAGAAACGACTTGCCCACACCTTTGGACTTTCAAATTCAAAACGAAAATGATTCAAACCTATTTCCCTTTGGCGCTTCGGTTGATTGCCGCCGCCATTCTTGGCCAAACCCTCTTTTTTAAATTTACCGGCGCAGAAGAAAGCGTCTGGATTTTCCAACAACTCGGCGCCGAACCCTGGGGCCGACTCGGTAGCGGCGTAGCCGAACTCATCTGCGTGGTGCTTTTATTGATCCCCCGGACAGCCTGGTTGGGCGCTTTGGGCGGATTGGGCGTCATCAGTGGGGCCATTGTGTCACACTTGTTCCTCCTGGGCATCGAGGTAAAAGGTGATGGTGGGCTGTTGTTTTACCTGGCAGTGGTGGTGTTTGTTTGCTGCGCGGTCACGCTTTGGTTGCGGAGAGCGGAGATGCTTGCTTTTTTTCGTCGGTTTTTGGGTTAAGGGGTTGCCATGAGCGCTAATTGGCTCATTCCAGCAACTTCAAAATTCGGTGTTCGATATTCGATATTCGATATTTTGAATTTTGAACACTGTCGTCGGACATTGAATATACCTGAGAAAAAACGACATAGAGATTACCGGAAGTTCATTGATATTTAGGGTCAAAATTTTGGATATGGAATCACACTCCTT
>JALHPW010000699.1 GCA_022842255.1 Saprospiraceae bacterium
CCTTGTAATCTTTGATAGCGGAAATAGGCGTCCTCCTCCGTGGGCACACAACGTAAGGTCAGGCCTTTTTTCCAAGGATTATAAGTGGTGGTAGCCAGACCCAAGGGTCGGTAAAATGTTTGGTCAGCGAACTCGTCTACAGAAGTGGCGCTCAGGTTTTTTATGGCTCGGGCGCAGAGAAACAGGTCGAGGTCGGAATATTTGTAGTTTTTATTGCCTGAAATAGGTGAATTGAAAATCTGTTGCCAAACGGTGTCCACCCAGGCATTTTCCATGAATAAATCTTTGGCAACGGGCACCTCAAAGCCAGTTTTAGCGGTGTTGAGGTAAATCTTGGAGGAAGGCATTTTTTCAGCCGTCAAGGTTTGTTGATAAAACGGAATCCATGCCTGCAAACCAGCGTGGTGTGCCATGATTTCGCGTACGGTCAGGTCGTTTTTATTGGTCGTTTTTAATTCTGGAACATAATTGCTCATCGGAGCATCCAATACAACTTGTTGTTTTTCAACCAGTTTCATCATGGAAATCGTGGTAGCAGCCACTTTGGTCACCGATGCCAGATCGAAAATGGATTCGTTTGTTACGGCTTTGGTTTGCTCATAAGTGTAATGACCGTAGGATTTTTGCCACACGATTTTGTTGTCTTTCGCCACCAAAATCTGGCAGCCCGGTGCCGCTCCGGTGGATATCATTTCCGATACAATCCCGTCCATCAGGGCCAAGGTGTCGCTGCTCATGCCAACGGACTCCGGTGGACCATATCCGAGTCTTTTTTGAAGGAATACCTTCTTCATACCTTGCCCGAAACGCGCCCAGGGCGCGGCGGTAACCGGAAGAATGCCATTGAGATCATGGGCCCCAAAAAGGCTTTGCGCGGCGAGTTGTTGCGCCATTGGGTCCTCCGTGAATGCTTGCAATAACAGCGGCGGCGCATCCATCCACTGGTAGGTGTATGGGTTGCCAAAAACAGTGAGGGCAATGGTGTTTTTTTGATTCAACTTCCGAAGGAAATTCAATTCACTGTGGGTCAGGCCATAAAGGGTATCTGCCCCGGGCTCCGGGTTCACGGATTTGGATGGTCTTGGGGTTGTTCGAATCCCATACAAACCCACCAATACCACATCGAATTTTTGCAAGGAATCCAACAGCCTGTTCGCCAAAGAATCGCTCACTTCTTTGGGCGTATTGAAATGGGGCATCGGGGCGTATTGACCGCAATAAGTCTGGAAAACCGTGCGGTTGGTATCGCCGATTGCCAAGGTGGCAAATTTCAGGTTTTCCAGGTTTGGGAACCCAATGAGGTTCTTTTCGTCGCGGACTAAGGTGAGGGCGTTGCTGACCATGCGGTGTTTGAGTGCAAGGGCTTCGGGTTGGTTGAGTTCACGACGCAGGTTGTTGAGATCCACTTGCTGCGGCGTGGTGATTCCAAGTCGATACTTGGCCCGCAGGATACGTTTGACACTTGCCCAGACCTGCGCACGGTCGAGCGTGCCGTTTGACAAAGCCTCCCGGATGGCCCGCATGGAGGCCTCTATATCCACGGGCAAAAGAATGATGTCGTTGCCCGCGCGTAAAGCCTCTAGGTCTCCTGTGCCATTGGGAAAATCGCGTTTCACCGCCTCCATTTCCATGGCATCGGTGAAGATAAGTCCCTCAAAACCAATCTCTTTGCGCAGTAAATCAGTCACCACGGGTCGGCTGAGTGTGGTGGGCCAATCCTTTCGGGGTTCCATGGCGGGTACTTCTAAATGTGCCACCATCACCGAACCTGCACCGTTCTTAGTCAGCATCCTAAACGGATAAAGTTCGATGCTGTCGAGCCGAGAACGGGGCAAGTTGATTTCAGGTAGTTCAAAATGGGAATCCTGGTGTGTATCGCCGTGGCCTGGAAAGTGTTTGACACTTGCCAACACACCACCATCTTGCAAACCTGCCATGTATTGATAAGCTTTGGCAGCCACATTGTAGCGGTCTTCGCCATAACTGCGCTCCCCGATGACGGGGTTTGCCGCATTGTTGTTCACATCTGCCACTGGTGCAAAATTGACGTGCACACCCATGCGCCGGCATTCCTTCGCTACTTCACGGCCCATCTCGTACAGCAAACGGTTGTCCTGAATGGCGCCCAGCATCATGGCCCTCGGAAACGAAATGGCGTTTCCACGATAACGCATCCCCACTCCGTTCTCGAAATCCATGGCAATCATGAGCGGTACCCGCGGACTGGCAATTTGATAGCGATTGGTCAGCGCAGCATGTTTTTCAGGGGTGCCCGCGTAGCTTGGATTAAAGAAGCACAAGCCACCAGGTTTGTATTTCCGAACCAGGTCTTCCACTCGCCGTTCATAACTGGTATCCAGGTCGGAGTGGGCGCGGAGCATAAACAATTGTCCTAGCCGTTCTTCCTCGGAAAGCGCATTGAAAACCGAATCCACCCATCTTTCTTCCTGAAAATCAATGGATTGTGAAAGGTTAGCGAATGGCCGATTATCGTGTGCGGCGATAAAAACCAAGGCACTGCTGAGTGCGATGAGGATAGGGGATGAAAAAGGGTTGAAGTTTGCCATGGCGGCAAAGGTCGGGCAGAAGTTGTATTACCGGGTGTAGAATT
>JALHPW010000700.1 GCA_022842255.1 Saprospiraceae bacterium
AAGGGCGCAATACCCGACACGTTGTAGGTACCATCCTCGTTTTTGGTCACTGGCGATACCTCATCATCGTGCTCGTCCTGGATTTCGCCCACGAGTTCTTCCAAAATATCTTCCATGGCAATTAGACCTTCAGTGCCACCATATTCGTCTATCACCAATCCCACGTGTATCTTTTTGGTTTGAAAATCCTTCAGCACACGGTTGAGCTTGGCTGAATTGTACACATAATGTACTGGGCGCATCAGTTCTTTCAGGTTCCAGTCGTCGCCCCGGGTATTGGCCTTGAAAATATCCTTGGCAAACACAATCCCCATGAGGTTGTCGATGTCGTCTTCATACACCGGGATACGGGAATAGCCATTTTCGAGCACAGCGTTGAGGATTTCTTCGCGTGGGGTATCGATTTCCAAGGAAAAAATGTTTTTGCGGGGAACCATGACCTGCTGGGCGGTGAGTTCGGAAAAATCGAATGCGTTTTGGATGATTTGAAAATTGTCTTCCTTGATGGCGCCGCTGGCCTGGCTTTGCCGCATGAGCAGCCGCAGTTCATCCGCGCTGTGGGCTTCGTGTTCGTCGGCAGGTTGGATGCCCACCAGTTTCAGGATGCGGTTGGCCAAACCATTGAGCACCCAAATGAAGGGGCGGAACATGAGGAAAAACGCCCGCATCGGCCAGGATACAAACAAGGTGGTTTCTTCCGGTTTACGAATGGCGATGGACTTTGGCGCCAGCTCCCCAAATACGATGTGCAACACCGTGATCAGCGCAAAAGCTACGGGCAGTGCAATCTGGTGGGCGGTTTCATCCGGTACGTTCAGGCCCATTGCGTGAAAGATCGCGATGAGTATTTTCGATACCACAGGCTCACCAATCCAACCCAAACCAAGACTTGCCAGCGTGATGCCCAACTGGGTGGCCGACAGGTAGGAGTCGAGGTTATTGAGGATGTTTTGGGCCACTTTGGCCATCTGATTGCCCGATTTTGCACGCAATTCAATCTGAGAATAGCGCACTTTTACAATGGCAAATTCAGCGGCCACAAAAAAGCCATTGAGGAAAACTAGGAAAAAGGTAAGGAGTATGTCAAACGCCATGCAGGGAGTGATTTGGTCAAATACGCTGCAAAAGACCGGATTTTATTTGAGGTTTGGGCATCTATTAGGAAGTTCTTTGCTTTGGTGCCCTATTCTATCTTTAACTTTAGTGCATCAAAATTATCCGCATTAAAGCCAATCAAACCATAAACGGTCTCCCCTTTTTTGATAACCTTATCCAACAGATAGAACTCATCCAGTTCTTTTTTAAACCTTCGGTTGGAGGAGCCAGATTTGACCATATTCCCAATTGCAATGCCAGGGCCAACGACCAACCCAACTGGATAAGAATCGGCTGTTTGAAAGCCTTGTTGGTTGGAGGTATTAATGTCGAGCCTCAAAAACGACAGTAAAAAGTACAATCCATAAACCCCGGTGGGTTGTTTGATATCCCTGAATAAATCCGCTTTAGAAACCAGTTTTATGACGTTCCCATTGTCGTAACTGAGGTTTATATCCTTGCCAAATACCAGGTCGCGTTCTCTCAAATTGGTTATTTTAACCGCCACCAAACGCAAATCGTGCTTAGCTTCCCGTTTTTTGTACTTCTTGTGCAACACATCATATTTGTATTCAAACAACACATCCTCGGTGGCATTCTTGGAAGAATAGGTGATGATATGGGGCGTGATATTGTAGTAACTTGACGCGCAATTGGTCAGTGAAATGGCAGAAATTAAGGCCAAAAGGAGGATGGGGAGGCGTTTCATACCTGTAGTTTTGTTGTGTTGTAGGATGGATGTTTTTTTGGCGGGTAAGGGCTTTCGGAATGGACGCGGTCAAAAGTCGGTTGAAATTTATCCCTTCACAACAAATTATCTGATTTTTTCTGCCCTAATTGACGGGTTCCATTACCCAACAGCAATCAAAAGCACGCATTGCATGAAATACCAACTTCTTCTGATGTTAAATCTGGTGGTCGCTACCTGTTCGGTTGGCCAAAACCCACCCTGGGAAAACCCCTTAAAAATGGCTTGGTCCAGCGACGGTAAAACCTTCGGAACGCCCAGTGTTTTCCAGGACTCTGCTGGGGTCCCATCTGTCATTCGCTGGAAAGGTGATACCCTGATTGCCGCGTTTCAGTGGTTCAGGTTGCCGCAAAATACCCCAACTTGGGACCGTGTGGCCGTAAAATTCTCCTATGATGCTGGCCAAACCTGGACCTCCCCGGTGCCCATCGTAGTGGATGGACTACCTGCCAATTATCAACGCCCCTTCGATCCCACCTTGGTGGTGTTCGGGGGAGATAGTCTGCGCATTTATTTTTCCTCCAGCGTGGGAATACCTATGGGTGGATTGAACGCAACGGTCAACACCTATTCGGCCAAAAGTCAGGACGGTATTCATTACAGTTTTGAACCCAATGCCCGTGTGGACCACCCAACCACCAAGGTAATCGACCCGGCGGTCGTCCATTTCAACAACGGTTGGCATTTTACAGCGCCCATTGGTGCCCCACAGGATGGGCCTACCATTACGTCTCCCCAGATGGGCTGAAAATATCGCCAGTACCC
>JALHPW010000701.1 GCA_022842255.1 Saprospiraceae bacterium
CACCAGTTGCTTTTTGGCTTCGGTGAGTTTGGCAATTTGAGCAATGGGGGTAAAGCCTTCTGGGAATGACAACAAGTGATTCAACAACTTGTCGATTACCTTGCGTGGGATACCAGTATCGGGACTTTGTTGGAAATCCTTGTCCGCAACGGTTTTAGTCAGCGCTTTCCAGTGTAATTCTGGCTCTTGGTAGGTGTAAGGCAGTGGTTTTTGGCGAACGTTGTCCAGGCGGGCCTGTAAATCGGCCTTAAATTTGGCCTCCATGTCTTTGGCCAGTTGTTCGTCCACATCGCCACGTGCAATCAATTTTTGATTGTAAATCGTTCGTGGATCGGGGTGTTTTTCGATGATTTTCCACATTTCGGGTTGGGTGAAACGTGGTTCATCACTCTCGTTGTGGCCGTTGCGGCGGTAACAAACGAGGTCGATAAACACATCGGTGTTGAAGGCCTGACGGTATTCGATGGCCAGTTCGGCCGCAAAAACACAGGCCTCCGGGTCGTCGCCATTGACGTGGAAAACGGGTGCTTGCACCACTTCGGCAATGCTGGTGCAATAGGTGCTGGAACGTGCGTCTTCCCAACCGGTGGTAAAACCAATCTGGTTGTTGATGACCAAATGCACCGTACCGCCCGTGTTGTACCCGTCGAGGCTCATCATCTGAATCACCTCATACACAATGCCTTGTCCGGCCAAAGCCGCATCTCCGTGAATCAAAATGGGGAGTACACGGTCAAAATTTTCTTTGTATAGGATATCGAGCTTGGCGCGGCTGAAGCCTTCCACCACCGGGTTCACGGCTTCGAGGTGACTGGGGTTGGGCAGGAGTTTGACATACACCGTGCGTCCATTCAGCGTTTGTGTCTGGGATGAATAGCCTTGGTGGTATTTCACGTCGCCGGAGCCAAAGCTTTGGTCGGGGATGCTTTTGTCTTCGAATGCGCGGAAAATCTGCTCATAGGTTTTGCCTACGATGTTGCAAAGCACGTTGAGGCGGCCCCGGTGCGCCATACCAATTACCACTTCATCCACAGGGGTTTCAACTTCGGCAGCGCGGTTGATCATAGCATCGAGGGCTGCGATGCTGGCTTCGCCGCCTTCCAGACCGAAGCGTTTTTGTCCTACGAATTTGGTAGCCAAAAACTGCTCAAAGCCTACAGCGCCATTGATTTTTTCCAGGATACGTTTCTTCTTATCCAAAGGAAAACCGTAGTCGGGCGCTAAATTCCGGTTTTCGATTTTTTTGCGCAGCCATTCGCGTTTGGCTTTGTCAAACACGTGGGTGCTTTCAAAACCGATATTGCCACAATAGAGCAATTTCAATCGCTCGATGATATCGCGCAGGGTAGCATTGGGAACCCCAAGTTGGAAGCCGCCCACAAAACGGGTATCCAGGTCTGCCTCCGACAGCCCAAAATCCTCCAGGTCCAACCGAGGGAAACGGTTTTTTCGAGGTTTGATTGGATTGGTGGTAGAGAGCGTATGCCCACGGTCGCGGTAACCGTAGATGAGATTGACTACGGCAAACTCTTTGCGGAGATGCTCTTCCGAGGTGGAAGCTACGGGTGAACTTTGGGTTGATTCTGAGCCACTTGCATTCGACAATGCAAAATCAAATCCTCTAAAAAATGCCTGCCAATCTTCCGTAACGGAGGCCGGGTCGGCCTGCCAGTTGCGGTACATTGATTCGATATATTGTGGATGCGCGTTGAAAACAGGAGTATGGTCGGTCATTACTAAAATTCGTGTCCCGGAAGTCCGTTCCAGGGTTCTATGCATAAACTTCCCCGGAACGGACTTCCGGGGTACAAAGCGGGCGCAAAAATAATACGAGTCTAGCGGTATTTTGTAAAAACCTCGTCAATTGCAGCGGCCAATTCACGGTCTTTTTGGGTGATGGTATTCCCTGCGCTGTGGGTACAGAGTTGGAAGTTCACTTTGTTCCACACATTGCTCCACTCGGGATGGTGATCGAGTCGTTCAGCGAGGAAAGCTACCTCGGTCATAAACGCAAAGGCTTCGCTGAAGTTTTTGAACTCGAAGGAAGCCTGGAGTTTGTTGTCTTTTTCTTGCCACATAATCTTTGGAACTATGAACTATGAACTATGAACTATAGAACCGTCATAGCTGGGTAGCATAACAGAATATGGGCTGGAGGGTTTTGCTTTTTTTGACGCTCCGTTACACGAAGGCTTCTGTGGGAGCACTGGCTTGTACTACTTCCCCGTCTGGGCTCAATTTTTGGAGGGAAACGGGCGCGATTTCGTTCAAATTGCCAGCAAAGGCAGGTATTTCAATTTTGACATAATTGTCTGTAAATCCGCTCAATAGGGAAGCATCCCGGTGATGTTCGAACAACACGGGACGGGTGGTAGCGAGGTGTTGCTGGTAAAAAGCCCGGCGTTTCATCTCGGAAAGTCCGCGCAATGCCTGGTTGCGGCGGCGGCGTTCTTCCACGGACACAACCCCGGGCATCTCTGCGGCTGGCGTGTTGGCGCGTTGGGAATAGGTGAACACGTGCAGGTACGATACGTCGAGGCTTTGGATAAACTGGTAGGTTTCCAAAAAGTCGGCCTCTGTTTCGCCCGGGAAACCCACAATGACA
>JALHPW010000702.1 GCA_022842255.1 Saprospiraceae bacterium
GTTGTTTTGGTACTGTTCAATGCTTTCCAAAACACCTTTTGCCGAAAAATACTTCCGCTCGCCATCCAGCGAATCTGCAAGGTAGTGCGCCTCTTCGAGCAAGATGCCTTCCGCCGAAAAACGTTGAAAGAGCCCTTCCTTTTTTTGGTTGTCCTTGCGCCGTTGCCAGCGTTCGAGTTGTCCGCGGTCGTTTTTGGCTTCCGTGGTTTCGATGGGGTTTTGGGTACAAAAAGCTTGAAATACAAGCAAAAAGACCACGCCAACGCGCAGTAAAGAACGAATGATTTGCATGAATGATAGGTTTGAACGTGATTGCCCTTCGCGAATCCGGGCGAACCAAGAACGATGGGCTTGACGACAAAAGTCTAAAAGAGGCTGCCTGCGCGCGTAAAAAAGTAGCGGCGGTCTGATTTGGGCGACGGATTACCAGGCGTTCAGAAGCTCCGGCTGGTCGCGGTAGAAGTCCTTGACGGCCGATACGAGCCAATCGCCGCCAAAGGTGATGGTGTAGTGGTGGGAAAAATAAATGACCCACCCAAAACTGGCGTCGAAGACCATGCCTTCGTGCGAACCGCCAAAAATCTGGTCGGTGCCAATTTCAAAAAGCCCTGTTTCGCAATCGAGCAAGTACAGCGGTTGCTGCAATTTTTGGCTGAGTAGCGCGGCAATGGCCTGTTTTTTATCGTCGGCCATGCCATTGAGGAACACCACCTCTGAGGGCGCCACCTGCGTGAGCGGGTCCCAGAAATTGGAATCAAAATTCCATTTTTCCTTCAACTGACTCCGCAATTGGGCTGCTTCTTCGCCCACGATGCGCTTGTTGGCCGGGCCGTTGGGCACAAATTCGGGTTGCAGGGGGTCGGTGGGGAACAACACAGGCAATTCATGCGCGATGGTGCGCGCCGATTTTTCCACCACCCGGAAAAGCGAGCGCAGGTATTCCGGCACGTTGGGGTCGATGGGGATATGTACCTGTTTTTCGCGGCTGGCCACGTGGATATCGAGCAGGAACTTGACCGGAGCGGCGGCGGCAATTTTTTCCACAGCCTCCTGTGCCAAATCCGTGTTGAAAATGGTGTAATAGTGGAGGTAATTCCCGGAAAAACGTTCGTTTCCGCGTGGAATGCCATTACAGGTCTCTTCCAACACTTGCTGAATGGGGTCGAGGTAGCCCGAAGTCCAATCATCGTACCAGGGCGCTCCGGCGGGATAACCCGTCCAGCGGCGCATCTGGAAGTGCAGGGTCATGACTTGCAGGCTGTGCGGGTGTGGTTTGGCATAGCCGCGTTCCATCCATTTTTCCCCTTCCTGGCGGAGTGCGGCGAGGGGCGCAATGTTATCGGGTATTCCGAGGGTATCGGTCTGCTCCGGAAGCTGGCCGCAGCAGCCAGTCTCGACGCGGAGTTCGGGTTCGGGCATAGCTGTCAGCCGGACGTAGTGCCAACGGGTGCCAAATTGTTTGTAGAGGATTATACGCTGCATGGTTTGCGGATGGTTTGGAGTAATGAGGTATGATATCTATGAAAAGTTCGTGCCACAAACTGGATTTGGTCGATTTTTAAGAAGTTTTTTAAAAATAAATTGCGGGAAATGTGACGAAAAGGCATGAAAAAGGTCTTAAAGTGCCCGGTTTTAAGAGCAAGCGGGATTTTTTTTGAATCACCCCTTGCATAAGTTGTTAAAACTACCTTAATTTTGTGGCAGTTATTGAGGCGATTTAATCCTCCATGAACATTCGCAGGTGGCCGCGTGTAATCCTTTAGCCACTGTTGTTTTAATCAAGTTCCTAATTTACTGTGTAATCTAGGTTGCGAACGCTACGGCCCTTCAACCCACTTGAAAACAGTGTTTTGTCAACCAGATTCTGTAACAAAAATTTGCGAATGAACGACTTGCACACGAATCTCACATTTCCATCCGACCCCCAAAATGTATCCAAAGTCGAACCTTTCGTCCACGATGTAGCTACTCGCTACAAACTATCTCCCGACACACATGGCAATATTCTAGTCAGCCTCACGGAGGCCGTGACCAATGCCGTGTTGCATGGAAACCAAGGCGACTGCCGTAAAAACGTTTCCATCTCCCTCAGCCGCAAACAAGACGCCCTCGCCATCAGCGTGAGCGATGAAGGCCCAGGTTTCGATCCCGGGGCTGTTCCAGACCCAACCAACGTCGATCATCTCGAATGCTGCGGTGGCCGCGGATTGTTCCTGATGCGCCATTTGAGCGACGAGTGTCGTTTCGAGCGCGGCGGTAGAACGGTGGAGATGCGGTTTAAGCTTTGATTTTTTGTTTTTCTGAATAAGTGCAACGGGGTCTTGACCAAAAGTCAAGACCCCGTTGTTGTATCTGTTAGGGGCAATCAAATATACCCAACGGAAAGTGGTTTGCGAAAACAGGGATTCGGGGTTTATTCACCGGGTGACTTTTGAGTCACCCGGTGAATAGCGCAAGCGGTTCGCATTTTTCGCAAACCGCTTTCCGTTGGGTATAAAATCAATAATAGTATCCTATCAAAAGTAGTAATGAGCAGACTTTTCACCCCGTTCCCAGAAATAAGAACAGATAGGTTGATATTAAGAAAGCTGAAAATT
>JALHPW010000703.1 GCA_022842255.1 Saprospiraceae bacterium
ATCCCCACCCGAGTGTCCTCCCGACCGCAGGGAGGGACCTGGTTTGGCACGAAGTGGGTGTTCCCATCCTTTACATGGCCAGGTCCCTCCCTGCGGTCGGGAGGACAGCCTGGGTGGGGGGGGCATTTTTTCATGAGAGGCGCTTTTCAAGCTTGGTATGAGAAAGGTCAAATAAGCCCTAAAATGCCCAACAATGACGAAACCCACACAATTGCAGCCCATCAATTGGGCGTTCGCAAATGTCTCGCTACTTTTGGGCGGATTTAAACCTCCTTGGTTTTGAAAACCAATGGGGTTTAGGAAGAGACATACAACACAAAAAAATGAAGCAAGCCATTACGCTCCTCGCCCTAATGTTGGCGACCATCACCGTCCACGCCCAAATCCCCACCAACGACCCTTTCGATTGTGCCACCATGGTCAATCTGGGCGAAGCACCGGCTTGTCAGCCGACGGTGTACACCAATAAAAATGCCACACCAAGCAATATCGCCACGGTGGATACGGTGTCCTGTTTTCAAAGCGCAATGGCGCAGCGCGACGTTTGGTTCCGCTTTACATGCCCCATCAGCTTGCTGGATGTGCGCGTGACCATCACGGGCACAGGTGGTATGCCTATTACCAACCCGGAGTTTGCCATTTACCGCGGCGATTGCCTTTTTGACGGTTTGGCGGAACTGGATTGCGCCAGCGCAGGAGCCGGACAAATCAGCACGATGCTCGACCTGTTTGGGCTCACGCCAAACATCGATTATTACATCCGGGTGTCGGATTGGTCGGCTACTGCTACTCCCAACTGGGGTGATTTTACAGTCTGTGTAGACAGCATTCCCCCCATTGTGAATGTCACGCAGGGAAGTTCCTCTCTTTGCGCGGGCACCTTGTATGATTCTGGCGGTGAGTTCGGCGACTACCTGGCCAACGAAGACCACACCTTTGTGATCTGCCCCGATCAGCAGTCGGAGTGCATCAGCTTTTCTTTGGAATATTACAACCTGGAGCCCACAATCAACCCATTTGGTTCTGGGGAAGGCGACCAGCTTTCTTTTTACGATGGCGACTCGCCCAATGCCCCTTTGTTGGCTTCGCTGGATGGCAACGGTTTTTCGCAACAGGATATAGCCGGCGGTGGGGGCGTTTGTTTCAGTGTTCAGGCAACGAGTGGTTGTCTGACCGTAGTTTTTGAATCCGATGCTACGGTGCAGGAAGCTGGCTGGAAAGGCACCTGGCAATGCAGCAGCGACCCCTGTGTGGAGATGGAAACATTGGCCGTAGACACCCTGAATATCAATGCAGATAGCATTGTGGCGGCCATTTCAACGGGTGGCGCTGTGGTGACTGTGACCGATATTATTTGCGATCCAGTGCAGTACGGTACGTTCAAATTTGCAACAGAAAGCAATGATCTGAACATGGAAAAGGGCTTGCTGCTCACCTCGGGTAGCGCCACCAATGCAGAGGGTCCCAATAATTTTGGAGGCCTGGGTACCAATCTCGATCCCTTTGACGATCCAGGGGATGCGGACCTGAACTACCTCTCCAATTTGTTTGGAAGTGGTAGCGAATCGCACGATGCCTGTATCATCGAGCTCGATGTTTTTGCCGCCACCAATGAGGTGGTCTTTGAGTATGTTTTTGGCTCTGAAGAGTACCCGGAATTCATTTTCAACGCGGGCGGGTTCAATGATATCTTTGCGTTCTTGGTCTCTGGGCCTGGCATTGCGGGAGACCCTAACCTGAGCAACAGCGCCATCAACATCGCGGTATTGCCCAATGGCATCACACCGGTTCAGATCGACAGTGTAAACAACCAAGCCAATTGGCAATACTACCGCAACAACGAACTAAGCCAAACCATTCAATATGATGGACTTACCTCCGATTACTTGGGGGTCAAAAAAAGCCTCACGGCGCGGGTGCCTGTAATTCCATGTAATACCTACCACTTGAAATTAGCCATTGCCGACCGTGGTGATGAAGCCTATGACTCAGGGGTATTTGTGTCGGAAATCAAGGCTGGCTCGCCGGACGTTGAAATCCAGTTCGCCAGTGGCATCGATTATTTCATCGAAAGCTGCACCGGCGATGATGATACCCTCTATATCACTTTGTCGGAAGTGCCCACGCAAGCTACCACTTTCAATATTGGAATTGGCGGGAGCGCAACCTTGGGAATTGACTACCTGTTGAATATCCCACCCAGCATCACCTTTCAGCCTGGTCAGACCACCCTTGCGTTCCCAATTGTTCCACTGCCTGACGTGCTTCCCGAAGGAACCGAAACCATACTCATCAATATTTCCCGCAACTATGGCTGTGGCGAGGTAGTCCTAAAAACCTTGGTGGCCGAGATCAAAGACGGTGTGGAGGTTGTGGTTTCGGGTGGTGATACCTTGACGGTTTGTAAAGGAGACTTTCTTCAACTAACCGCTAGTGGTGCAAATACATATTTCTGGCAACCAACCTCTGCGGTCAGCAACGCCTATATCGCCGACCCTGTTACCTCGCCTACCCAAAGTCTTTGGGTAAGCGTGACCGGTGCGGTGGGTGCTTGCGAGGATACCG
>JALHPW010000704.1 GCA_022842255.1 Saprospiraceae bacterium
ACGATGCCAAAATGCAGCTCTACACCCATTTTGGGGAAGAGTATAATGATATCATTTGGCGCACCCAAAAACCGCTCGTAGTGTTTCAAATACTGGACGCAATGGTGTTGGGTATGGTACGTCGCTTGAATGGTTAGTGCCTGTACCGGCGACTTTAGTCGCCGCCAAAATAATGCCGTATTTCGTTGCAGAAAGCCCTAACTCGCTAAAAATTAGCCTATTTTTGCCTATATTTCTAATCCGGCGACTAAAGTCGCCGGTACATAAAACCTATGGCAGAAGAAAGAAACTTCGTTGAACTCCGCTCCGAGGAGGTGCAGGAAATTCTGGGCACACCACCGAATTGGCTGGTGCGCTGGGGCACCACGGTTGTGCTGCTGGGCTTTGGTCTGCTTTTGAGCGTGGCTTGGTTTGTGCGTTATCCGGATGTGGTTTCGAGCGACAAACTCAGTATCACTACCGCCGACCCTCCGGTGGATGTGGTGGCTCGTGCCGATGGTCGGGTGGCACAGCTCTTGGTCAAGGATACCACACCGGTTATGGAAAGGCAGCACCTTGCTGTGCTACAAAACACAGCCCGATATGAGGACGTCCGACGTTTGGACGGCCTGGTTGCGCAATGGCTAAACTTCAGCACGGAGGCTTTTCGGCAATTGGAATACCCCGATAGTCTGAGCCTTGGCGAGTTGCAATCTGACTATGCGGTATTTGTGCGCGATTTGGAAGATTTCAAATTTGGCCGGGCCAGTCGGAGCAATTCGGTTCAGTCCAATATCGGGGCTATTCAGCAGCAAATCAGGCAGTTAGAACAGAGTATTGCCTTTGAACAAAGTGCCTTGAAACGCAGCAATGAGGATTTAAAAATCGCGTACGGCTTGTACGAAAAACAAAAAGACCTCTTCCGGCAGGGCATCGTTGCTGAAACCAAATTGAACGAAGAACGCCAGAAACTTTCCAGCATGGAAAACGAACGTGACCGGCACGAGAGTAATGTCCTGGAAAAAAACCGCGAAATCATCAGTCTGCGCAACAGTATCAATTCTGCGAATTTCGGGCAACAAGAAAACACCACTTCCTCTTCTACACGCCTCCTGGCCAGCCTCAACGCGCTGCGCAGCGGGATTGACAAGTGGACCCAGACCTACGTGCTGAGTGCGCCCATTGCAGGCAAGGTCGTGTTCAACGGACTCACCTTGCAACAGTTTGTCCGCGATGGGGAATCCGTCATGACCATCGTGCCACAAAGCCAGGACAAAATCGTGGGACGGGTACTACTGGCCGTGGAAAAAAGCGGGAAAGTCACTGTAGGCCAACGGGTGGTAATGAAGTTGGACAATTACCCTTTTCAGGAATACGGAACCGTGACAGGGAAGGTTGCTTCCAAGTCCCCGGTACCCAAAAACCGGGAATACACCATCATTGTAGACGACCTTGAAATGACCAGCACCGGTAAGTTGGTTACAAGTGCCCAAAAACAAGTGCCATTTGAGCAGCAACTACTTGGCACCGCCGAGATTGTGACCGACGACAAAGGGTTTTTGGAACGGGTGGTGGAGCAGGTTACTTCTGGGTTCCAGCGATAAGCCTACACATGCGGTTCAATCCGAATACTCCAAAATCTCAAACTCCGCATCCTTTTCCCAGATTTCCATTTCACAGGGCTTGCAGTTGAATTTTAACTTGTATTCCACCTCACCGTGTTTCAGGGTGAGTGGCTCGGCGAGTTTGGTGCCCATGGTTTCGCGTTGGAAGCGCGGACACTTGCCCAGTTCGTATTTCACACAATACTTGGTCACCATCACGCGTGATTTGCCGGGATCCCACTGCAACTCAAATGCCTTTTCGATTTCGGTCACGCCGTGGCGCTTGTAGAAGGCACGGGCCAGCTTGTTGGATACGTTGTAGGTAAAGTCTAGCGACTTCACCGGGTACGGATGCTCGGTTTTCACCATTGGGAGCTCTTCCCGATGGTAATCTCGTACGCGGATTTCAGCCAACTGTTCCAACGCAGTTCTCCGAACTTCATTGATTTTGGAAATGGGTAAAAACCAACCTTGAGAAAAATCCAGTTCCAAATCATCCACGATGAAAGGCGTATTGCCGGTTTTGGCAAGGTTTTTCTTGATGTTATCCTCTAAGCCTTCGGTGTTTTTGGCCGGCTCTTTGGCTGTTTCCAGGTAAGCTGTGCTTTCGTGTCCGTCCTCGTCCACCACATGTAGCCGGAAGCCGCTTTCCGTTTCCTCGAAGCGCATGTTGACCCCAATTTTCCGCACCGCGCTGTTTTCGTTTTCCAGCATTCGGTTGAACTCAGCGTCCAGGTTGCGGTATATATCGGTGCCGACCGGGATTCGTTTTAGTTCGTTGGGTACCACCAGGTCGTTGACGATGATGTTAACCTGAAGTCCGTCAGCCTCGCCTTGTTCGTTGATAAAATGCAAGCCATCGCCGTTGTTGAGCGATTCATAATTTTCAATCAGGTAGCCATTGGCCTTGATTTCCAGCAACTTACCAATGTATTGCCCTTTGGACTTCGGACTCTCCCAAGAACCGATTTTAGC
>JALHPW010000705.1 GCA_022842255.1 Saprospiraceae bacterium
CTCAATGGCTGTGACTCCACCCATGCCATAGCCTTGTTTGTGTACCCACAAATTCAGCTGGAGGTAGATGGGACGGTGGCATGTTTTGGGGAATCGAACGCCTCCCTCACGGCCAATATTACAAATGGAGTGGAGCCGCTTTTTTATGTGTGGAATTTTCCAGGGAACCATTTTCCGGAAGTAAATAATTTACCAGCGGGCGATTATTCCCTGACAGTGACCGATGGCAACAACTGTACGGAAACAGAGGACATTACAATTGATCAACACCCCCAAACCTTCTTTACAACCGAAATAGATTCCGCCCGATGTTACGATGAATACAACGGTGCAATCCGAATCGTGACCAGCGACCCCTCCTTGCTGTTTCAGTTTAATGGTGGGCCGTTCACGCAGGTATATGATTACCCTGACCTTCATGCGGGCACCTACTACATCGTAAGCCAAGATATTTACGATTGCCAGGATACGATTGCTTCTACTGTATTACAACCGGAAAAACTCACGGTCAATCTCCCTGCGGACACTACTATTCAATTGGGGATTTCCTTGCCGTTACAAATTGATATTGGCGGCCTCAATCCTGTCCAATGGAACTGGAGCGACACCACTTATCTGAGTTGTCTAAACTGTCCAAACCCAATCGTGCAGGTTCCGCTTGAAAACAGGCGTTATACCCTCACCATCATGGATGAAAACGGTTGTTCGGCCACGGACGAAATGTTTTTGATGGTCGAGCAAATTATTGGGGTGTTTATCCCGAACGCGATGGGCGGCACGGGCGATAATGCCAACCTTGAACTGGGATTTAATCCGGCGGTGCGCCAAGTGAAGTTGTTCCGCGTATTCGACCGCTGGGGCGAACTGCTACACGAAACCCGAAACTCCCTGCCGGGGGATGCGGCCCTTACTTGGGATGGCAGGCACCGTGGCAAATTGGTGAACCCAGGGGTTTATCTTTGGCAAATCGAAATAGAATTGGTGAACGGGACGGTGTTGAAAAAAGTGGGCGATTTGACGGTAGTGCGATGAGGTGATTGGTTGATGGAATCGAGTGATGAAGTGATTAAATAGCCCTTGGGGGCTTTGTAAAGGGGAATTACCCTTACAAAGCCCCCAATTTTTTTGGATTATTTACAAGTCGAAAAAAACCAAACACTTCGTTAAACCTAAATGCAACCCTTAAGTCAAACGGCTTACCTCTACATCAGAGACACCGTTTTTTCACTTACACCTGCCTTCGCTGAAGCTACGGCAGGTAAACAATCCTTCCCGAACTATGGCATCACTTTCTCCTTTGGCTGGTTCGTTGGGCCACCGCCGCGCTGCGCACCTGCTTCGGCGCACGAGCTTTAATTTCACAAAGCCCAAAGTGGACCAAATGGCTGGGCAAACCGCAGCCCAAGCAATCAGTACACTGCTCCAACTCAATCCACTTCAACTAAGCCAACCGATTTACAAAGACACGACCAATCCGGTACAAACCTGGCTATTGCCCCTTCCCGGCAATACATTGCTGGATCCGGCCCCGGAAGACTTTCAGCTTCGCCGCTGGGTGATGGTCTGGTGGTGCAATGAAGCACTTCGAGATACTGGCATTGGCCATAAAATGCAGTTCTTTTTCCACCAGTTCATGCAGACGACGGCCAATACTGCCAGAAGTTCCACTTTTTTCGACTACCTCCAACTATTGCGTTGGGGTGCCTTGGGCAATTTTAAAAAATTGGCCTATAAGATAGTTACTGACAATAATATGTTGCTGTACCTCAACAATGCCCAGAACACCGCCAATAATCCAAACGAGAATTTTGCCCGAGAGTTTTTCGAACTATTTACCATCGGAAAAGGCCCACAAATCGGGCCAGGCGATTACACCAATTATACCGAGGATGACATTGTAGAGGCTGCTAAAGTGCTCACCGGTTTCCGTACCCGAATCAATCGGGATGTGGTGGACGCAGAAACGGGTATCCCGCGTGGAGACGCCCAGTTCGGTCAACATAAACCTGGAGCCAAAACCTTCTCCTCAAAATTCAACAATACGGTCATCCCGGGCGCCACCAATGCTGCCGGGATGTGGGTAGAATTGCAGGCATTTGTGGACATGATTTTTGCGCAGCCCGAAACCGCCAAAAACCTCTGCCGCAGGCTTTATCATTTTTTTGTGAGCCGCAATATCACCACTGAAATAGAAACTGACATCATCGTTCCCCTTGCCAATACCTTGATTGCCAACAACTTCGAGGTAAAACCCGTGTTGCAACAACTGCTCCAAAGCCAGCATTTCTTTGATGCCGACGATTCGGACAATGCAGATGAAATCATTGGCGGCATGATCAAATCGCCTTTGGAACTCAACTACCACGTGGTTTCCTTCTTTGGTTTGCCCATGGCTGATCCAATGGCCAATACGGCCGTCTATTTTAATTTTTTCGAGCGCGGCATGTTGCAACGCGCTTTCGGCACCGCCAACCTGCCGCTCTTTTTCGCCTCCGATGTGGCGGGTTACCCTGCCTATTATTCGGAGCCAGATTATAGTCGCCAGTGGTT
>JALHPW010000706.1 GCA_022842255.1 Saprospiraceae bacterium
AAAAGCCGTTTCGGGTCTTCCATTTTTTTGAAAGATATTGCCGAGGTACAAGACGGCACCCGCGACCCGGAAATCATTTGCCGCACCGACGGACAACCCGCGGTGGGCATCAGTATCCGCAAACAAGGCGACGCCAATGCGGTAGAGATGTCGAAACTGGTGCTCGAAAAAATTGCCATGCTTCAGGGCGCCTACGCAAAGGAAGGGGTCCGTTTTGAAGTGGTTGCCAACAGCAGCACCTTCACCAAAAAAGCCACCAATGCAGTGATGGAGGATTTGCTGGTGGCCGTGCTTTTGGTGGGCTTGGTCATGCTGCTTTTCCTGCACAGTTTGCGCAATGCGGCTATTGTGCTGGTCTCGATTCCGACTTCTATCGTCAGCACGTTTGTGATGATGCATTTGTTCGGTTACTCGCTCAACCTCCTCTCCCTGCTGGGTCTTTCGCTCGCCATCGGTATTCTGGTCGACGATGCCATTGTGGTGATCGAGAACATTTACCGGCACTTTGAGATGGGGAAAAACAAGGTGCAGGCGAGTTACGACGGGCGGATGGAAATCGGCTTCACCGCGCTTAGCATCACATTGGTGGACGTGGTGGTGTTCCTGCCCATTGTGTTCACTTCTGGTCTGGTGCCCAACCTGTTGCGGCAGTTTTGTATGACGGTGTTGACCTCCACGCTTATGTCCTTGTTGGTGTCGTTCACCCTCGTGCCCTGGTTGACTTCCAGGTTTGGAAAACTGCATCGTTTTGAAGGCAAAAACCTTGCAGGGCGGGTTATTTTAAGGTTTGAAGGTTTTCTGGACTGGGTTTCCAACGGCTTTGTTCGCTTGTTAAAATTAGCCCTGAAAAATCGCCGTACCAAGATCATCACCGTGCTTACGGCGATTGTGATGTTTTTCAGTTCCTTCCTGCTGGTCACCTCCGGATTGATTGGAAACGCGTTCATGGAATCCGGCGAGCGCGGGGAGTTTTTGCTAGAAATCGTACTGCCACAGGATGCCTCCTTGACCCAAACCGATGCCATTGCCAAACGGGTGGAAGCCTGGTTGCAAACCCAGCCCGAGGTGGTGCGCACCTTTACTACCGTGGGCGCCAACAACAAGTCTTTTGGCCTCAGCGCGCCAAATATTGCTGAAATTCAAGTGTTTCTGACCCCATACGGCGGGATACGAAAAGAACTTACCCCTGTTTTTGCCAGAAAGACGAAGGTCAAACTAGAAGAAATCGTGGCCGGTGCCCGCATCAAAACCAACCCGATTGACATCCTTGGGCTTTCGTTTTCGCCCATCGAAGTGCAGCTCAATGGCCCAAGCCTCGATAGCCTGCTTGTTTTGGCCGAAAAAGTCAAAAAAGAAATGGCGATGGTGCCAGGTTGTGTAGAAATTGGCTCCACTGTAGAGGGCGGCAACCCGGAAGTAAAAGTAGAGGTGAACCGCCAACGCATGGCCGATTGCGGCCTCGCCATGGCACAAGTGGGCCTCACGCTGCAAACCGCCTTCAGTGGCAACACCGACGCCAAATACCGCGACGGCGATTTTGAATATCCCATCCGAATCGCGCTTGATGCCTTCGACCGCAGAAGTGTGGAGGACATCAAAAACCTGTCGTTCGTAAACCCGCTCGGCAGTACGGTGTACCTCAAACAGTTTGCCGAAGTGACCCAGGGCACGGCCCCTACCCGGCTTGAGCGTCGCGACCGAAGCACCTCGCTTATGGTCTCGGCACAGGTAATCGGTCGGCCAAACGGCACCGTGACCCGCGAAATCATCAAACGGCTTGCGCCCCTCGAGCTCCCGCCGGGCACGCAAATCAAATACGGTGGCGACTACAAACGCCAACAACAAGGCATTGGCACCTTGGGCTTTGCCCTCTGGGCTTCGCTGGTATTCGTTTATCTCATCATGGTGGCCTTGTACGACAACTGGATTTATCCGCTGGTGGTGTTGGTGTCGATCCCGCTTTCCGTGATTGGGGCCTTCCTGGCACTTGCGCTGGCCAGCGAAAACCTGACGGTGTTCACCGGTTTAGGGCTGCTCATGCTCGTAGGTTTGGTGGGCAAAAATGCTATCCTGGTGGTGGATTTTGCCAATCAGTTGCGGGACCAAGGGATGGGACTGCGCGATGCCTTGCTGCAAGCCACCAAACTGCGTTTCCGCCCGGTGTTAATGACGAATATTGCCATGGTGATTGGTTTGTTGCCCATCGCTTTTGCACAGGGCTCCGGCGCAGATTGGAAAAACGGCCTCGCCTGGGCCATCATCGGCGGCTTGAACTCTTCAATGTTTTTGTCGCTGATTGTGGTGCCCGTGGTGTACTGGATGTTCGACCGGGCGATGGAGAAATTGGGGATTGGGCGGAAGGAGCCGGTGGATTTGGTGGAGTGAGTTTTGTCATTCTCCCCAACCCAAGTGTCATCCCGACCGCAGGGAGGGACCTGCTTTGATTTTTACCCAAACCCTTGGTTACGAAAAACCCACTAAACTTCCCCTACCCGGGTGTCATCCCGACCGCAGGGAGGGACCTGCTTTGATTTTTACTCAAAT
>JALHPW010000707.1 GCA_022842255.1 Saprospiraceae bacterium
GGTCCTGGAAATGACGGTTGGGGCAATCAGGAATTGCAATACTACACCGATCGCCCGGAAAATGCAGCCCTCGATGGTGCTGGCAATTTGGCGATTACCGCACGAAGCGAAAGTTATGGAGGCCGCGCTTTTACTTCGGCAAGATTGAATACAAAAGGCGTTTTCGCACAAGCTTATGGACGCTTCGAGGCACGGATCAAAATGCCTTGGGGCCCTGGCATTTGGCCGGCGTTCTGGATGCTTGGAGCCAATATTGATGAGGTGCAATGGCCACAATGTGGCGAGATTGACATCATGGAATACCGGGGGCAGCAACCAAATCTGGTGCATGGTTCCCTGCATGGCCCAGGCTATTCCGGTGGGGCGGCCATTACAAAAAGCTTTGGTTTCACCAACGACAGGTTCGACGTGGACTTCCATGTTTTTGCCGTTGAATGGGGCACAGATTACATTGATTACTTTGTAGACGACAACCTTTATCAGCGAATCAGACCAGAGGATTTGCCTGGGGAATGGGTGTACGACCAACCCTTCTTCATCATTCTGAACGTGGCCGTGGGGGGCAATTATGTGGGTTTCCCAACACCACAAACGCCGTTTCCACAGACTATGCTGGTAGATTATGTAAAGGTTTATAAAGAGGTTAATTGATTTCAAATGGAACTACATTCAGCCAAAATAGGTGCCGATAACTATTTTAAGATTTCGGACAGCGATTCGATACGCCCTTTTTTCATGAGCATAGTCAGCGATTCCGACCACTGGCTGTTCATTTCCAGCAATGGAGGTTTGAGCGCCGGACGGAAAAATGCAGACTATGCCCTATTCCCTTATTACACAGACGATAAAATAACCGAGTCGGCTGAAATAACGGGCAGCAAGTCCATATTCTTGGTACGCCAGGGAGGCGCCCAACATATTTGGGAGCCCTTCTCCAACAGGTACGAAGGCATACATCGCACCAGCCGGAACCTTTACAAGCATATTTTCGGGAATAAAATCATCTTCGAGGAGATCAATCACGACCTGCAATTGACTTTTCAGGTAGAATGGAATTCCAGCGACCGGTTTGGTTTTGTTCGACGGTCGAGGTTGACCAACCAGTCGTCCACTGCCGTTGACATTTCGTTGTTGGATGGCATCCAGAACATATTGCCCTACGGTGTGCCCAGCAGTTTGCAAAACACTGCGAGCAACCTTGTGGACGCGTATAAACGGAACGAACTGGATGAGGAAACAGGCTTGGGCATCTATGCGCTGAGCGCTATTATTGTGGATAAGGCTGAACCAAGTGAGGCGCTCAAAGCCAATGTGGCCTGGTCTATTGGCCTAGAAAAACCCACCTACCTGCTTTCTTCCTTGCAACTTAGCAACTTTAGAAAAGGAATGCCATTGCAACAGGAAGTGGATGTAAAGGCAGAAAAAGGGGCTTATTTGCTGCATAAAGAGATAACACTGGCCCCGCACGCTGAAAAAGCATGGCTGATTGTGGCAAATGTGAACCAGAGTCATACGGGGGTTGCCCAACTTATGGCGCTGATCAAAAAGGGAAAGGGTTTGTTGCAACTCGTCAACGAGGACGTATCCGAAGGAACCAAACGCCTGCTGGCCCTGAACGCTGCCGCCGACGGATTGCAATTGAGCTCAGACCATCGCCGGGACACCCGCCATTTTTCCAACGTGTTGTTCAACATCATGCGGGGCGGCATTTTTGATCGTAACTATCAAATCGAAAAGTGGGATTTCAGCCATTACCTATCCAAGGCCAATCCTGCTGTTTTTGAGCAGGCCAAACCGCTGGTGGATAAATTGCCCGATGTTTTTTCTTTTTTTGAAATCAGAAAAATAGCCCAGCAAAGCGGCGATGCGCATTTTACAAGGTTGTGCATCGAATACATGCCGCTCAAATTCAGTCGGCGGCACGGCGATCCCAGCCGTCCCTGGAACTGGTTCTCCATCAATACCCGAAGTGAAAAGGACGGCTCCAAGATTTTGGACTATCAAGGAAACTGGCGGGATATCTTCCAGAACTGGGAGGCGCTGGCACACGCATATCCGAAGTTCGTGGAAAGCATGGTCTACAAGTTTTTGAATGCAACCACTTTCGATGGATACAACCCATACCGGGTAACCAAAGAGGGATTTGACTGGGAGACCATTGAGCCAGACAACCCATGGTCGTACATCGGCTATTGGGGCGACCACCAAATCATCTACCTGCTCAAGTTCCTGGAATTCATGGAAGCCCATGAACCCGGCCGATTGGAAAACCTTTTTGACCAGGAGTGTTTTGTCTATGCCAATGTCCCCTATAGAATCAAAAGCTACGAGGACACCCTGAAAAACCCAAAAGACACCATTGGGTTTGACCACGAATCGGACAAAAAAATCCATTCCTTGAAAGAACGTATGGGAGCGGATGGCGCCCTGGTTCAGGATCAAAGCGGTAGCATCCATACGGTCACGTTCGGGGAAAAAATATTGGCCACAGTTTTGGCCAAATTGTCCAATTTTATTCCCGAAGCTGGCATCTGG
>JALHPW010000708.1 GCA_022842255.1 Saprospiraceae bacterium
TTGGTTCGCTGCCCCGACCCAGGCTCGTGACTTCATTTTTCACAAAAGCAATGTTGCCGCCCACGCTGTACTTGAACGCGCGGTCGCGGTTGCGGTAGCTCGCGGAGAGTTCGAGGCCGCTGTTTTTTACACTGGCGATATTGGTAACCGGTGCAGCCGTTCCAGCCGTGAGCGGAATCGGAGCGGCATACAACATGTCGAGGGTCTTTTTGAGGTAGAAATCGCTGGTAAATGCCACGCGACCGTCCCAAAACTCGGCATCCAGACCGAAGTTGGTCTGCTCGATGGTTTCCCATTTCAGGTCGGGGTTGGCGGAGGTGAGCGCCACGCTGCCGTTGGTGATGACCTGTGTTGGGCCGAACGTATAGTTTTGTCCAGAATTTACCACAGTGGTGTAACCGTACGGGCCAATTTGGTCGTTGCCATTTTGTCCCCAGGAGCCCCTGATTTTCAGGAAGTTGACCAAACCTTCTTTCCAAAAATCTTCGTGGCTCACAATCCAGCCTGCCGAAACGGAGGGGAAATAGCCGAAACGGTTGTTCGCGCCAAATTTGGAGGAGCCATCGGCGCGGAAAGAGGCGCTGAACAGGTATTTTCCATCGAATTCATAGTTGGCGCGGCCAAAAAAGGAACGCCAAGCAGATTCTTCAGCACCGCCATACGCACTTTGGGACGCGATGGGATCGATGGTGTTGGAGATAAAGGCGTCCTTAGGATTGTTGGAAGGCAGGTTGGTGTTGGCGCCGCCATTGTAATCGTGGCGGTTTTCGATGGTCGAAGTCCCTGCGGTCAGGGTGATGTCGTGGCGTTTGTTGAGGGTTTTGCGCCAGGTAAGTACATTTTCCCACTGCCAGTTTTTCCAGGTATTGTTGTTGACTACCACAGAGTTAACGGCCCTTTTTTCCCCAGCGGGCGCGTCGGATAGCACGGGGTCGTTGCTAAGGTCAAATTTCGGGTAAAAAATATCTTGCTGCGCAAAGGTCGCATCCACGCTGTAGGAGGAGCGGAATGTCAGGGCCTTGCCCAGTTTTAATTCGCCAAAAACGAGGCCCACGACCCGGTCGGAATGCCAGCGGTCGTAACTCTGTTGGATGGCGTTCACGGGATTGGTGATGTCAGTGTCTGAATACCGCGAATAGGCAAAAGTGCCGTTGGATTTGCGGACGGGGGTGAGCGGGTCCATGTTCAGGGCCCGAACCAAGGGGGTTACGAACTCGTTGTTTTCCGGGAGTCCGTTGCGGGTAAGCGAGGTAAAATTGATGTTCGTTCCTATGGTCAGCCAATCCTTCACATCGTTGGTGCCACTGGCCCGGACGGTATAGCGTTGAAAATCAGCCTTGTCGCCGCCTACAATCCCGTTTTGGTTGAACACATTGCCGGTTACGGAGTAGGTGCTTTTGTCGTTACCGCCGTTCAGATTGATTTGGTGGCTGCTCATTGGGGCATCGCTGAAAATGGCATCGAGCCAATCAGTGCCCTCTCCCAAAGCGGCAGGGTTTGCAAATTCTGGAAGTGGTGTTACACCTGCGGCCACGTGGGCTTCGTTAGACAGGATAGCGTACTCGCTGGCCGACAACAGATTGGCTGTTTTCCAGGGGCTTTGCATCCCGAAATAGGCATCGTAGCTGATTTTGCCCGCAGTGTTTTTTTTGCCGGTTTTGGTGGTAATCAGCACCACCCCGTTGCCACCGCGAGCACCGTAAATAGCCGCAGACGCACCATCTTTCAGGAGGTTGATGGTTTCGATGTCGTTTGGATTGAGGAAATCCAGTCCATCCACGGGGATTCCGTCTACGATATAAAGTGGGTTGGAACTTCCGGTAGAGCCAATGCCCCGAACTCGAACGGTCATGGCGCTCCCGGGAGAGCCACTGTTTTGGATAACCGTAATACCTGCTGCGCGGCCTTGCAAAGCTTGCTCTACCCGTAGCACGGGAAGTTCGGCAATCTCGCCAGCGGTAATGGAAGACACCGCTCCGCTGATGTTGCTCCGCTTCTGCGAGCCGTAGCCTACTACCACTACTTCATCCAATACAGAGCGGTTTTCTTGGAGGGCAATGTTGAACTCCCGTTGTTTCCCAATGGGGATTTCCTGGGACAAATAGCCGACATAGGAGACAAGCAGCAAAGCATCTTCACTAGGGGCATCGAGCCGGAAACGGCCGTCAATATCGGTAGTGCCACCCCGAGCAGCACCTTTTATCGCCACCGTAGCACCGATAAGCGGTTCGCCATCGGAGGCACCGGTAATTTGCCCGGAAATGGGTATTTGGGCAACTGCTGCTACCGTACATAGCAGAAAAAGAAAGGGTAGAAAAGACTTCATGATTGTTGCATAGAAAGGTTGAGGAGAGTGTTTAGGTGGTGTTTAGGAGGTTTAGGGTTTAGAGTTTAGTCGGTTAAGGGTTTAGGAGGTAACCTGGCTTCTAAACCGGGAGTATTCAGAAAAGTGTGTCACACTTTTCCGTGCGCTCTGCGCCGTGCGAAGCTCGAAGGCCGTAGGCCGAGGGCTTCGCACG